>PMXH01000419.1 GCA_003165855.1 Acidobacteriaceae bacterium
TGCCTGCGCCGTGCGCCAGATCGAAGCCAACCACGCAGCCTCGCGCCTGCCCCGCTCGTATGATGCGAGCGATATCAAACGCTTGGCCGGTCGCGTAATTCACTCCACCCAGCATGATCAGTGCAATGTCGTCCCCTTTGCGTTCGATCAATGACTCAATGTCCTCATCGTGAAGGCATGTCTCACCAGAACGCGGGGTCAACTCGATCAGGGAAGTCGCGGGGTCAAAGCCGTGAAAGTGAATCTGCGACTTCACCGCGTACTGATCGGAAGGGAAGGCTCCGCGTTCCACAACAATTTTGTGCCGCCCCGGCGTCGGACGGTAAAACGACACCATCATCAGATGAAGATTCACCGTGAGCGAATTCATCACCACAACTTCGAAGGGTTTCGCTCCAACGAGTTCTGCGGTCTGTTCTGTGAGCAACCTGTGGTAAGGCATCCACGGGTTTCTTGCCCGGAAGTGGGCCTCTACACCGAGCTGCGCCCAGTCCTTCAGTTCCTGTTCAACGTATGCTGCCGCGGTCTTAGGCTGGAGCCCGAGCGAGTGACCGCATAGATACACGCAATCATCACCGGCCGCTGTCTTAGGAAACAAAAAGCGCTGGCGGAATTCCTTCAGGGGATCGCGTTCATCCATCGAGATCGCAAAATCCTCGTCTGTCTGGAACTCTAATTCAGAGTGGAAGTTGGTCACTGCCGCAGCTCCAGCGGCGTGAGATCGCGGCGAATCAGCCAATCCGCCTTACTCCAGTCGAGATCCTCCATGCGATAGATGGACTCGCAGAGTTCCGTCAGCATTCGGTCCTGAACCGTACCGCGAGCCAGGGCGACGGAATAAGGAATGCGATGAAAGGTGACCATGGCATATTTCGGTACGAAGAGCCGCGGATACTTTGCTTCGAGCGCCAATTCCACTTTCTTTCGAAGCAGGAATCGCGAGTCCGCCACTCGATCTCTCATCTCCGCGAAATTCTCGATGGCCATGTCCGCGATGGCATCGGTATTGACCTTACGCTCATTTTCAAACTCCGCGAACACTCCTGCCCACTCCGCGCCATGCCGGTCAAGCAACTCCACCAGACAGGTACAGTCCTCGAATCCGCAATTCAATCCCTGGCCAAAGAAGGGAACAATCGCGTGAACCGCATCCCCGAGAAGCAGCGCTCTTCCTTCCACATGCCACGGGGAGCATTTAACCGTCACCATTGCTCCGGTTGGATTTGCAAAGTAGTTGTCGGCCAGTTGAGGCATTAAGCGAACCACGTCCGGAAAGCGAGACTCGAAAAATTGGATGACCTGCGCGTGCGTGGTCAGGCTGGCAAAGCTGTCCGCGCCCTCAAACGGCAGAAACAAAATGCAGGCGAACGTGCCATCGATGTTGGGCAATGCGATCAGCATGTGGTTGCCCCGCGGCCAAATATGCAGTGCGTGAGTCTCCAGCAGATGCTCCCCTTGGGAACTGGCTGGAATCGTCAGCTCTTTGTAACCGTAGTCAAGATATTGCTGCGAAAAGTTGAAACGGCTCAGCTTGAGCATTTCCCCCCGGATCGCCGACGCTGAACCATCGCAGCCGATCACAACCGCAGCCTGCAGCGTTGTTTCTTCGCCGGTTTCTTCGTTGCGCACTCGTGTAGAACCGGTCTTTAGGTCGTAACCCGTACAGCGCTGATTGAAATGAATGGTCGCACCGTGTTCCTCTGCGGCGTTGATGAGCGCAATGTTCAGCTCCGCCCGGGAAATCGAGTTGATGACTTCCGTTTCATTTTGTCCATAGGGTTGGAAGGTGAGTTCGCTGGCAATGGAATGCATCATCCGTCCCTTCATTGGGATGATGATGCTCCGCATCCGTTCCCACAGGCCGGCCTGCTGTAACGCATAAATGCCCCGCGTCGAGAGCGCGAGATTGATGGACCGACCCGCGCTCATGCGTATCCGCCGCATGTCGGGCCGTCGCTCATAGAT
Source organism: Acidobacteriaceae bacterium (assembly GCA_003165855.1). Taxonomy (GTDB): domain Bacteria; phylum Acidobacteriota; class Terriglobia; order Terriglobales; family Acidobacteriaceae; genus Sulfotelmatobacter. The sequence continues at coordinate 1,966 of PMXH01000419.1, forward strand.
CTCAACCGACAATCCGCGTTGCATCAGAAGAATGGCGAGAAGAGGTCCGTTCAGCCCGGCTCCGATCAGTGTGATTTTCTCGGGTGAGGATTTCATGCCAGATTTCGATTGAACAACCTGTCCGGCGAACCAGAGCCGGAAAAGGCGAACAACTTACTCGGTCAGCAACGTCCTTGCCTCCCATAATTCAGGAAAGAATTTCTTGTCCAGTGTCAGCTTCAAGTAAGACGCTCCTGAACTTCCTCCCGTACCCATGCGAATACCGATGATGCGCTCCACCAGTTGAATGTGGCGCAACCGCCAGCTCACCACCAGTTCGTCAAACTCCGTCAACCGCTCGCACACGTCGATCCAGTCGCGATGATGATGCTCATCCTTGTAGAGTGCGTGCACTGCGCGGGCCCGGGCTTCGAATCGCTCCCTGTCGGTCGCCCCCGCGGGAGGTGGTGCAAGTTTGCCCATCGCTTCTAGCGCTCCGAAGAATACGTCATGCAGCGAAGGCTCCTCCAGTCGGCGCTTCAGGCTTGCATAAGCCTCTGGGGTAGGACGGTGATAGCGCAGCATTTTTTCGTCCTTCAAGCCGCATAGAAATTCAATCTCGCGAAACTGCTCAGACTGAAATCCGCTGGCAGGCTCCAGAAGCCCGCGAAACGCTAGAAAATGCGTGGGCAGCATTGTTTCCAAAATCGTGAACTGTTCCACCATCACCCGCGTGATCTCCGTACAGCGGCGCAGCAGTCGCGCCGCCTCATACACTTCGTCTCGCGATTGCGGGGCCATACCAGCTCTTCGCAGGTTCGCGACTACGGCATCGAGATCATGCAGCAATTCCTTGAACCACAGCTCGTAGGTCTGATGCACGAGGATAAATAGCAACTCGTCGTGGTGCGGTGGTAAAGACTGCGGCCGTTGCAACTCCAGCAGTTCCGGAACTTTCAGATAGAAGCTGTACGTGAGCTGTCCGGGCTCGGGCGTGGGCGGCGACGAGCCAGCGACCGTGTCAGACTTCTTGTCACCTTCTTGCGCCTCGGCTTTCAGTTCCAGAAACCGCTTCGCGTTTCCGCTCAGCAGCTTTGCCTTAGTGTGCTGCGGCAAATTGCTTTGCCGGATGAGTGAGCCAACGCGTTCTTCGCCCAGCGGAAAAGGGTAGTCCGAGCCGAGCATCACCTGATCCGCTCCCATTGTGCCCACCAGAAATTGCAGAGCGCGTTGGTCAAACACCGCGGAGTCGGTGTAGAAGCGGTTGAGATAGTGGCTGGGTGGATGTTGGCAGTTACCTCGCGCAACCGGATGATGATGAAACGCATTCTCCAGCCGCCCGAGCAGGAACGCGAAACTTCCGCCGCCATGCGCAAAACAGATACGCAGCGTGTTCGGCAGCCGATCAAACGCTCCACTCAGAATCAGCGCCACAACAGAGAGTTGCGTCTCCGCCGGCATGCCTACCGTCCACGGCATCATGTAGTTCGGCATCCGATCCTTGCCAAACATGTCCCAGGGATGGACCAGGACCGCCGCCCCTACATCCGCGCAGTGGTGTAGGAAAGTCACAATCCCGGGATCATCCAAATTCTTGCCACCAACGTGATTGCCAATTTGTACGCCTAGGTGCCCTGACTGCATGCACCGGCTAAGCTCCTTGCAAGCTGCGTCAGTGTCTTGTAGCGGCACCTGGCAAAACGATTTCAATCTGCCTTTTCCCCGGCTGCAAAGTTCAAGGGCTGCGTCGTTGAACAATTGCGCACAATCCAGCGCATGCTCAACCGGCCGCTCATACGCGAACAACACCGGCGTAGCAGATATGACCTGCTGGTCAACGCCGTCACGATCCATCTCTTGGAGTCGTACCTCCGCATCCCAACATGCCGAATAAATGTGACGGAAGAATCGGTTCCCCACCATAATGTCCGCTTTGCCTGGCTCGGTGTGCTTGATCCACGGCCAGTCCGGTGTGCCATAGCGCGCCGCCAAGTCAGGCCATGAGTTGGGGAAAAAATGATTATGGATATCGATGACTTGCATGCCTTATTTGCCCGGATGAATCGTGCCGCAATGCTTACATTTCCGCCGGCTCTCGTTCGAATAAAACTGCTCAAACAGAGGTGGCAGATCCTTGACAATGCTCTTCAGCTTCACTTCTGCCCGATAGATCAACTGGTGACAGTTCGGGCAGTACCATTCAAACGCGTCCAGGGAGCCCTCAGGACGCGGCACTTCAACCACCACTCCGATGGTGTCAGCCGGCCGCTGCGGAGAGTGTCGCATGTGCTTGGGCAGAAGAAAGATCTCTCCCTCTTTGATCGGTATTTCGAGCGGCGGCTTGCCGGGTGTCTCCATGATGCGTAGCGAGATGTCGCCTTTCAGTTGGTAGAAGAATTCCTCCGTGGGATCGTCGTGATAGTCGCGCCGCTGGTTGGGGCCGCCCACCACGGTCACCATCATCTCGCCGTCTTCCCACACCTGTGCGTTTCCCACCGGAGGCTTGAGCTTCTCTTTGTTTTCTTCGATCCACGCCTGAAAATTGAAAGCCTTCAGATTCTTAATGGACGCCATCGCGACTCCTATTTCAGCGGTTTGTAAGCCATGGCTCTGATCTCAATCAACAAGTGCGGATGCGGCAACTGGTGCACGGCAACGGTCGTTCTTGCCGGACCATCGTACCCGAAAAATTCGCCATAAACCTCGTTGTAGCCGGCGAAATCATTCATGTTCACCAGATACGTAGAAAGCTCGACCACATCCCGCAGTTGCGCGTCCGCGCTCTGCAAAATGTCGCGAATGTTCTCGATCACCGCGCGCGTTTGCACGCGGATGTCGAGTCGCGTGGTACCCAACGCATCAACTTCGGCCCCGGCAATCGAGTTGTCGGAACGGCGCGCGCTGGTGCCAGACACAAACAGAAAGTCCCCTGCCCGCTTGATGTGCGGATACTTGCCCCGCGGCGTCGCTTTTCCTTCGACGACTTTGCTTTCCATCCCGCTCCGCTTCTCCTGGTCGCGCCTGGCCTCGTGTAGACGCCAGTCCGCAAGCATTACAGCCGAATACAAATATTGTTCAGCTCTGAATAAAAGTTCAGCGAATGCATCCCGCCTTCGCGGCCGATGCCAGAAAGTCCCGCTCCGCCAAACGGCGTGCGCAGATCACGCAAGAACCAGCAATTCACCCAGGTGATGCCCACATTCATCTGTTGTGCCACACGATGACCACGCTGCAAATCGCTGGTCCAGATCGAAGCCGCGAGCCCGTACTTGGTGTTATTGGCCATGGCGACGGCTTCCTCTTCCAAATCAAACGGCGTGATGTGGCACACCGGCCCAAAGATTTCTTCCTTCACGCAGCGCGCCGATTCCGGAAGTCCAGTATAGATGGTTGGTTGAATGTAGAAACCATGATCGCGATTATCGCCAAATTGCGGAACTCCTCCGCCGGTCACGACCGTCGCGCCTTCTTCGCGCGCCAATCGGTAGTAAGAGAGCACCTTCTCGCGATGTTGTGCGGAGATCAGCGGCCCCAGGTTAGTCTTCTCGTTGTTCGGCCAGCCCGCGTGCAAACTCTCCGCTTTCTGTTTCAGAGCCTCCACGAAAGCGCTGAAAACCTTCCGTTCTACATAAACGCGTTCCGTGCACAGGCAGACTTGCCCGGTATTCAGAAACACGGCGTCGGACAATCCGTTCACTGCCTCTTCAAAACTACAGTCGGCAAATACGATCGCCGCGTTCTTCCCACCGAGTTCGAATGAAATTGGTTTCACAGTGGGTGCGACCGCTTTCATGATCGCGGTGCCGGTTCTCGATTCTCCGGTAAATGTGATCGCATCCACATCAGGATGCTGGGTAAGAAACTCTCCCGCCGATGCCGGGCCGAAGCCATGCACCACGTTATAGACGCCATTCGGAATTCCCGCGTCCTGCATTGCCTCAGCGAGCAACGTCGCGCTGGCGGGAGTTTCTTCGGAGGGTTTGACGACCACCGCATTCCCACATGCCAGCGCCGGCGCCACTTTCCAGGTGAGCAACAGCAAGGGTAGATTCCACGGCGTGATCACGCCAACGACCCCCAGCGGCTTGCGCACCGCGTAGTTCAGCGCGTTGCTGCCGTCAGGAGTTTCCGTCTGAAAAGACTCTAGCCCCGACACTTTCACCAGGTCGGCGAAGACGCGGAAATTCGCTGCTGCGCGAGGCACATCGAGCTTTGAAGCCACAGAGACTGGCTTGCCCGTGTCCGCAACTTCCGCCTGAACGAAGCAATCGAAGCGCTTCTCAATCGCATCCGCGACCCGGTGCAATCGTGCCGCGCGTTCGCGGACCCCGAGCCGCCCCCATTCTCCGCGCAATGCACGCCGAGCCCCATGAACGGCCTCATCTACCTGCGATTCATCTGCTTCGGAAACCTGCGCGATCACCGTCCCGTCCGCCGGATTCACGTCGGCAAACTCGCGCTTCCCGGACACGAAGCGGCCATCAATAAAATTCTGGATTAATTTCACGAGATCCCCAGGCGAGCCCCGGCAATCGTAGCAGGACGGCCGGAAGCGAGGCAATCTCCGCGCTAGCCTGCGAGTTGTCGCTGTTCCAGGTAGCGTCGCAACGCATCGCGCCAGGAAGGCATTTCAATTCCGAGAGCTTGCAGACGAGTCGGCGACAAAACCGAATATGTAGGTCGAGGCGCGGGCCGCGCCATTTGCTGACTGCTCACCGGACGCACCGTTGTAGCCAGTCCCGCACTCTGAACAATCTCTCGCGCAAACTCAAACCAGGTGCAATCGCCCGCGTTGGTTACATGCACGATTCCGCCGGCGTTTTTCCTGCACAATTGCGTGATCGCTTGTGCCAGGTCTACCGCATACGTTGGACAACCGCGTTGGTCATCGACCACATCGAGCGCAGGACGGCTAGCGGCTAGCTTCAAAATCGTGTCAGGAAAGCATTTCCCGCCAGTTCCAAACAGCCACGACGTTCTGGCGATGCAGCAATCCGGCATCAACTCCAGCAGTTTGATCTCGGCCTCGGCCTTGGTCCGTCCGTACATGCTCTGCGGATTCCGTGCGTCTCCGGTCTCATACGGCGTCGTCTTCTTTCCATCAAAGACGTAATCGGAACTGAGGAACAGAAGACGTGCTCCAAATTCCTTCGCCACTGTGGCGACATTCACGGCTCCATCGCGGTTCACCGCAAAAGCCAGGTCCGGATTGTTTTCGCATCCGTCCACGTCGGTGTAAGCCGCAGCCAACACGATCCACTCCGGACGCGTCTCCTGCACCACCTGCCGCACCCGCTTCGCATCACAAATGTCTGCATCACGCGAGCTCAGCCCGGTCACCGAATCGCCGCTCCACTCGCGCATGAGCTCCTTGCCTAACAAGCCTGAGGCGCCAAAAATTGTGACTCGCATGTCGATTTAGTCGTAACTCTTGGCGTCGCGGAATGCCGCGCCCCGCTGGTCTTTTGCCGATACGATCGGCTCGCCTTCTAGTTCCCAATTGACCTTGAGCTGGGAATCGTTCCACGCGAGCGTACATTCGTGCTCGGGTGCGTAAAAATCAGTTGCTTTGTAGAGCACATGGGCCTTGTCCGAAAGCACGCTGAATCCGTGCGCAAAGCCCGCGGGAATCCATAGCATGCGCTTGTTCTCACCCGACAATCGCACCCCCTCCCACCGGCCAAAGGTCGCAGAACTCCGGCGCATGTCCACGGCAACGTCCAAAATCTCCCCCTCCACCACGCGTACAAGTTTTCCCTGCGGATGCTTTACCTGATAATGCAAGCCCCGCAGAACGTTGCGCGAAGAGCAGGAATGGTTGTCCTGCACAAAGCTCTCGGTAATTCCCGCATCCGCCATGAGTTGCTGGTTGTAGCTCTCGAAGAAAAACCCACGCTCGTCTCCGAATACCCGCGGTTCCAGGGCGAATACACCGGGCAGAGAAGTCGGGATTTTCTTGAGCGCATTCATCGCGGGCGGGTGGCTTGCATAGCGTCCATCAGAATACCTTTTCTCGCAAAAGTTGCAGCAGGTAAGCGCCGTAACTATTGTTCTTCATCGAGTTCCCAATTTTCTCCACCTGCTCCGCCGTGATGTAGCCCGAACGAAACGCAATCTCTTCGGGGCAAGCCACCATGAGCCCTTGCCTCTTCTCGATGGCCTGAATGTAGAGCGACGCATCCATCAACGATTCATGCGTGCCCGTATCCAGCCAAGCCATGCCTCGGCCCATGACCACAACCTCCAATTGTCCGCGCTCCAGGTACGTCTTGTTCACGTCGGTGATCTCCAACTCGCCCCGCGGACTGGGCTTCAGCGACTTCGCAATCTTCACTACCTGGTCGTCGTAAAAATAAAGTCCGGTAACCGCATAACGAGATTTCGGCTTGCTGGGTTTCTCCTCGATGCTGAGCGCACGTCCCGCGCCATCGAACTCCACTACTCCATACCGTTCGGGATCGTACACCGGATAAGCGAATACTCGTGCCCCTTGAGTCTTAGCAGCGGCTTCCCGTAAGTCCTTGGCCAGGTCGTGCCCGTAAAAAATATTGTCGCCCAGCACCAGCGCGCAAGGGCTTGCTCCAAGAAATACCTCACCTACCAGGAAAGCCTGCGCGATTCCTTCCGGCTTGGGCTGCACTTTGTATTGCAACCCGATCCCAAACTGACTTCCATCTCCCAGCAGTGCTTGAAACTTGCTTACGTCCTCTGGAGTAGTAATCAGAAGGATGTCGCGAATCCCCGCCAGCATCAACGTGCATAGCGGGTAATAAATCATGGGCTTGTTGTAAACCGGGAGCAGGCTTTTCCCCATGGCATGGGTCACGGGATACAACCGAGTGCCCGACCCTCCCGCCAGAATGATTCCCTTATAACTCGTGTTCGACGCTTCCATAGGACGATTATTCCGCTGGCTCTGCAATTCAACTCTAAGAAGAATAGTGGGTTTCAATCCATTGCCGGTAGCTCCCACTGGTCACATCGCGGACCCACTCTTCATTTTCCAGATACCACCGGACTGTCTTGCGAATTCCACTTTCAAATGTTTCTACCGGACGCCAGTCGAGTTCTCGCTCAATCTTAGTCGCATCCATCGCGTAACGCCGGTCATGTCCGGGACGGTCCTTCACGAATGTGATCAGGTTGCGCCGCGAAGCTCCGCGGCTTCCCGCCATCTCATCCACCATGTCGCAGATCGTCTCGACGATGTCGATGTTTCGCTTCTCGTTCCAGCCCCCAATGTTATACGTTTCCCCCACTCGTCCTCGCGTGAGCACGTTGGCGATCGCTTCGCAATGATCCGCCACATAAAGCCAGTCCCGAACGTTCTGACCGTCCCCGTAAACGGGAAGTGGTTTACCGTCGCGCGCGTTCAGAATCACTAGCGGGATCAATTTCTCCGGAAACTGAAATCTTCCATAGTTATTCGAGCAGTTTGTGGTCAGGACTGGCAACCCGTAAGTGTGGTGGTAGGCGCGCACAAAATGGTCAGAGGCGGCCTTCGACGCGGCATACGGGCTATTGGGCGCATAAGGCGTGCTCTCGGAAAAAGCGGGATCGCTGGGCCCCAGCGAGCCATATACCTCATCGGTGGAAACATGCAGAAATCGGAAGTCCGCTCTCTCTTGGTCGACTAGGACTTCCCAATAGGCTCGAACCTCTTCCAGAAGCGCAAAGGTTCCGTCCACATTTGTGCGGATGAAATCTTCCGGCCCGCGAATGGAGCGATCGACGTGGCTCTCGGCTGCAAAATGCACGATCGCCCGCGGCTTTCGACGTTCCAGCAGTCCGCGTACCAGGCTGCGATCCGCAATGTCGCCGTGCACAAACTCATATCGCCGCTCATTTGTGATGGCTTCCAGGTTGTGCAGGTTCCCCGCGTAGGTGAGTTTGTCCAGGTTCACAATGGAAGCCGAATCCCGCTCCATCCGCTGCAGGATGAAGTTGGATCCGATAAAGCCTGCCCCACCCGTGACCAGGATCGTGTTTTCCATATCGTGGAGGTTGCTCCGGATTCGATGGCGCCGCGCGAGCGAATATCCAATTGTAAACAAAAAGGACGGGGATAACCCCGTCCTGTTGTTGGTGCATTCGATTCTTGTACCAGCTAGGCCATTTCCGGAAGCTTCACGATTAGGGCCTTATCCCGCTCTTCGCTTCTCCGCCGGTGCTTCCACGCGCCCACTCGGCTTCTTGGCTGGCACTGCGGTCTGCTCCCAGCCCATCATCTCGAAATAGGCCCGTTCAATCTCCGCGGCGATGTTCTGCCATTGATAATGTTCGCGGATGCGGCGTTTTGCGGCTTCTCCCGCAGCCTCACGGACCGCCGGATTCGCAATCAGGAATCGCAGGCGGTCCGCCAAGTCCGCCACGTCGCCGCGCCGGAAAGTGAATCCCGAATCGTCGATGGCTTCCCGATTTTCAGGAACATCGCTGCCGAGGACGCACAGCCCTGCCCCCATCGCATCCAACAGGGCAAGGGACAAGCCCTCGAGATCGGATGGCAGGACGAACAACATGGCGTTGGTCAGCAACTCGTCCAGAGCTTCTCCTGAAACCCAATCCAGCATTTTGATGCACTCGCTGGCATGGGTTCGGAGTTGGCGTGCGTAATCGTCACAATAGCTCAATGCTCCCGCCATTACCAATTTGACGTTCGTGTCCAACTGCTCGTATGCCTCCACCAGCAGGTGGCAGCCCTTTTCTGGAGAAAATCTCCCCAAAAACAGAATGTATTTTCCGGGCTCGAGGCCCCAATCCAGGATCTTGTCGGGGAGGGACCGTTCACGCAGCAAGCCGCCATTCGGCACGTAAGACGTCCCGGCTCCGTAGTGTTCCCCATAGTGTTGCTGCAGCGTCCGCGAGACCACCATCGTGCCGGTCGGAAGGCTCACGGCTGCCCGCTCTCCCAGTCGGAGAACGGCTGCAGCTATGCGGCCCCATTTCTTGCCCTGCCAGTCGAGCCCCTGCACGGTGACCACGGTTCTCTTGCCCGCAAGTCGCGGAATAAACGAGAACAACGCGGGTCCTAACGCGTGATAGTGCACAACATCACAGGGCTGTACAAGCACATGGAGCGTACTGAGGAATGTATGCACCAAAGTTTCCAGGTGCTTGGATCGGATCGTCGGCAACCGCACCACGCGTATGCCGTTGTGCCATTCTCCTGGCGGAGTAAAGTACGTCCTGCAATATGCTGTGACCTCGTGCCCCATCCCCGTCAAGCGTTTTCCGATCTCTTCGTAGTACGTCTCAATCCCGCTGTATTTCGACACCACCCCCCGCCCACCAATGAATGCGACCCGGAGCATCGGTTTCTGCGATTCTTTATGCTTAATGGATCCGCGATCCCGCAAAGCCCTTTCAAACGCGAAGTGCTTCACCGGAACGAAGGCATTACTTTCCACTCGATCTACCGCGGTTCTTGCTGCGCTCGGAGTGGGTCTCGTATCTTGTTTGCTCCCCCACCTCCCATCGCCCGAAGATTGTTTCGTTCCGCTAGCCAGGCGCTCATACAGACCCATCAAGGCCTCGTAGTGCCCCTCTGCGGTATACCGCTGCCGCACCTGCGCCCGACCAGCCTGCCCCATCCGCTCCGCCAGATCCGGCTGCGCGCTGAGAAACTCAATGGCAGATACCAGTTGGTCCACATCGCCTACTCTGTATAACAAACCCGTCTTGCCCGCATGCACTAATTCCCGCCGCGATCCCAAGTCGGTGGCCACCACGGCTCGCGCTTGGGCATAGGATTCAAGAATCGNNAAACTCCACGTTGGCCAATCCCAGCTCGGTGGCTAGCTGCTCCAACCTGCCGCGTTCCGGTCCATCCCCTGCGATGGTCAGGTGAAGATTTGGCAGGCGCCGCATCGCGTGCAACAAGTCGTCTACTCCTTTTTCCGGCGACAACCGCCCGAAGTAAAGCAGCGGGGCATCTTCTGCGCGGCGCTCCGTAACCGCCTTCACTGTCTGGAAGTGAGGAAGAATCTCGAACTTAGCCGGGTCCCAACCGTGTTCGACGAATTTGTCGCGTACGAATTGACTGGGGGCAAGAAAGCAGTCCACGCATTTTCGGTACGTGCCCAGCCATTTGTGGACGTAAGCCTCCGCCACCAGCGTCATCCGCGCACCCCAACCCGGATAACATTTCTCCTTCAGCGCGTGCCAGAATTCCCCACCCTTGCACGCCTCGCAAGCCTCTCCGCGCAACACCAGGTTATAGCTGGCGCACAGCACCTTGAAGTCATTCAGGTGATAGATAATAGGGACTTTCTGCGCTTTCAACTCCCACAGGATCGACGGCGACAGATGGTGGTAGATATTCCGCACGTGGGCCACATCGGGCCGGAAGTCGGCGATCATCGCCCGAATGCGGCTCCGTGCTTCGCGTGAATAAATCGCGTGCGCCGCCAGCCTCGCCCCGTGAAACCATCCGCACTGCTTCTTGAAATCAATGTGCGGTACGAAATGGTGGTCGTAAGGCGTGGGGATGCCTCTTGAGTCAGCCATCGAAAACAGGGCCACTTCATGTCCATTCGATCGCATCAAGTCCATGGCTCCAAACAGGTAGGCTTCGGTCCCGCTGAATGCGTAGTTATACTTGTTGCAAAACAATATCCTCATGAGGAGGGCTCCAATCCTGGTTCGTCCAATCCTGGTTCGTGAGATCTCGGGCTGCGAAATCCTGGGTTGCGATTAGCTGCAGGAACCGGTCGCCAAACTGCGTCAGGTTCTTCCTGCGATTAAAGTTGCGAAGCACTTGCGCTCGCGCCGCGTGCCGGATCCAGTCCAGCCGGCTCGCTGCACAGCGATCCTCCGAGCGCATCAGTACGTTGAGGAAGAGAATCCTGGCCACAAAATCTTCCAGTGCCCCCGGCGTATAAAGAAATCCCGTTTTCCCGGGAATGACGATCTCCGGAATTCCCGTGATCGCCGGCGCGAGCACCAATCGGCCCCTGATCATCGCCTCCATCAACACCAACGGAATTCCTTCGCTGCGGCTGGTCAGCACGACCAGGTCGGCGCGCCGGTAGAGTGAATCCATCTGCGACCGACCGACGTGGCCGATCAGCAGGAACCTTCCTTCTAGTTGGTTTTTACGGATGAGCGATTCCAGCCGCCGCCGCTCCGGGCCCTCGCCCGCAGTCAGACACTCAAAGTCGACTCCACGGTCGCGCAGTCGAGCACAGGCGCGCACCAGAAATGCATGATCCTTCACCGCATGGAGACGTCCTACGCTCACCAAAGTTAAGGCGCGGCGCACGTTTGGAGGAACTCTCTCCAGAAACTCCGCGGTTGCTACAGCGTCTACGCCCAACCGCGACACAATAATCTTTCCCGTGTCCACCCCGGGAAAATGCTCCAGAATGTAGCGGCGGTTGTACTCCGAGATGGTCATACAAGAACGGCAATTCTTCAGTTTTGCATCGAGATAGGCGCCGTGAACCAGTAGGTCGGACCCGTGCAGGGTCAGGCTGAAACTCACCCCCAGCAACCGGGCCGCCACCATCGCGATCCATGACCCGAAGTAGCCGTGGTGCACATGAATGTGATCTACTCCACGGTCTCGCAGCAGCACCGCGTAATACGCCCCCAACCACGTGTGCAGCAGGGTTTTCAGCCGACGCTTGGGCGATTCCTCTCCCGCCAGGAGCGTCCGCCTCACCAAGTCGGCAATCCGCTCCCAGCGCTGCACTGCCAACCCAACCGCTCGTAGAAGAGTCAGCACTCGAAGCGGTTGGAGACAGAGAATTTCAGTCGCGGAGAATGTGTTGAGCTGTCCAGGTCGCGCCGAATTCGCTCTTCGCACGCTCCCCGGAATGACCTTCACTCCACGTCGCCGCAGTTCCTGAATTTCCTCGCCCACATAGGGCTCCACGGCGGCGGGAAATTGATTCGCGAGATAAGCAATCGTGAGCATGGGATCCGAGAGGTACGGTATCGATGGGGATGAGGCTTAATGGATGGCGGCGCGAAATACTTTGAGAGGACGGCCTACGCAGTGTTCTAGATTTCCTGTTGCGCGATGCCGCTGCGCGGCCAGCATCCCCGCCAAAGTGAACAGGAATCCATTCACGAACTGATAGTTCATCACGACAACCGCCGCGTTTACCCAGTAGACACCCAGCAAGATGGGCCACATGGCGTGAAATTGCTGATTTAGTAGACCTTCGCATTCGGCCCGCGGAACCCGGCCTCGCCCAAGTCTCAAGAGCTCCCACATCAGCCACACGTACAGCGCCAAACCGAAAATGCCATGTTCAACAAGTATTTCCAGGTATGTATTGTGTGGATATAGCTCCTTTTCCTTGTAGCCGCTCACATGCCGCGCCAACTCCTCCGGCATCTGGTTCACGCCCCACCCGGTCAAGGGTTTTTCCAGGAACATCTGCCAGCCTCCGGCGTAGACCGCCTGCCGGAAATCAAGCGGGCCAGACTCATGCAGTCGTTCCGTCAGCGCGCGGCGCTGATCATCGAAGCTCAACGTGATGAGCAGACCCACCGCTCCCACCATCGCCACGGCAATGCAGACCCGCCGCAGCCTCCGGTTATTCGAGCGCAGAATCAGAACCCCAACACTGACCGCGAAGGAAAGCCAGACGGCACGCGTCATCGTCGCCAGAATTGCAACCGGTACGGAAGCCAGCAGCACAGCAGCTTTCAGACCGCGAATTCTTCTTCGGAGAAACGCGTGCAGCGCCAGCAGTCCCAGAAGATTCAAGGAAACGCCGTTGGCCACGGCCTGCAGTAGCGGCCCCCGCGCCCGGTCGGCGTGGTAGCCCAGGCTTTCATCGAGGATGAAGCGCGGAAAGATCAAGGACTTGGCCCCGACCATGAAAGCGATCGAAGTGAAACATAGATAGGCCAGCACCACGAGAGCGAAACCCTCGAACCGACGCAGTCGCCGCTCCTCCTGAAACACCAGCCCCGCCAAATGAAACAGCGCGAATGGCACAATGAACTTTGCCGCCACCAGACACCAGGTCTGGTTGTCGAACGGTTGCTCCATCACGCTCGCGACCGCCAAGACTGTCAGCCCGATCATCGGCCACGTCGCCCGCTCTACCACCACGAACCTCTGCCGCGTCACAACTGCTCGTCCCGCTACTCCGAGCGCCAGCAGCACAAACGCCACTCGATCGATCTTGTAGAAAGGCACATCGGGATGACGCAGCAGCATCGCCGTCAGTGCCGCCAGGAACAGTACAGTCGGTGCCGTCGCCATCGCGTGCAGCGGACGCAGCCCCACCTGGACGCTTCTTCTGGATGCCTCCCCTGCCAAAGCAGCGGGTGCTCCCATCCTCGCCACAGAAACCGACATCAATCCCCACTCCCCCGCAAGACTGCTCCTGCGGTCTTTAGCAGAATCCGCATGTCCATCCCCAGGCTCCAGCAGTGGATGTACTCAATATCCAAGTTCATCCCGGTTTGAAAGGATGGATTCCGCCGCGCCATCACCTGCCAAAGTCCGGTCATTCCCGGGATCACATCCAGCCGCGGCAAATGCTCAATCGCGTATCCCGCAACGTCATCCAGCGGGTGGGGCCTCGGTCCCACCAGGCTCATCTCGCCTTTCAGCACGTTCAACAGCTGCGGAAGCTCATCCAGACTGTAGCGGCGCAGGAATCTTCCGATCGGCGTGATTCGCGGATCGTGTGCGATCTTGAAGAATGGGCCCGACCTCTGATTTCGTTTCCGCAGTTTCTCTTTCAGATCGTCCGCGTCCTTCACCATGGTTCGAAACTTATAGCACCGAAACGGCTTCCCCTTGCGTCCCGCGCGCGGCGCCGCATAAAGCACAGGCCCCGGCGAACCCAGTTTGATCAGGATCGCGATCAGCGCCAGTGCCGGTGCCATCAACATCAGCGCGGTTCCCGCCGCGGCTACGTCCAGCGCACGTTTCACCAGTAATCCCCGAACCGGCAACTCTTCTTCATGCAGCGAAATCAGTGGAATGCTCCCCATGCTTTGCGATTCCCGCGTCGGCTCGCAACCAAACAGGTCGGGCGCCATCTTCACGTCCAGCCGCAGTCGCCGGGCGGCGTGCAGCACGCGCAGCGTCAGGTTCCGGTCATGCGGCGCCGCCACAATCACCTCGTCCACGAATCCCGTGCGGGCCAGTTCCGCCAAATCGCTGGTGCGTCCCACCACGCCGTTTCCCAACGGCTTTCTCTCGTCCAGAAAACCACAAACCGACCGGTCCATCTCCGGATGCTTGTCCAGGTAGTCCGCTATTCGCCGGCCCAGTTCGCCGGCGCCCACGATGAGCACATTCCGCGTGCCTCGCGTGGCTCGCACGCTGCGCAAGCGGCCCTCCCGTTCGGCCCATCGCCTTCCCAAAAGAGTGCCGCAGTGCAGGATTCCCGCGCTCCAGACCGCAGCCGCCTCCAGCACCGAGAAGCCTTGCAGTTGCAGCGCAGCGCTCAGCACCAACGTCGCCCAGAAGATGGCCATGCTCACGCTTCTCATTTGCTTGCGCCAGTCCGTCCCCGTGCCGCGTAGCCCGCCCGCCCCGCTCAATAGGTGGATCAAAGCCCCGTGCAGCAGCGCGATGCCCAGAAGGGTCGGCGAAATCGACGAGCTTCGGAGCAGGCCCGGGAACGTCGGCATGTGCGGAAATGCCGCGCGCAGCCGCAGGCATATTTCAGCCACCAGAACCCAGTTGAGCGTCACCAGCAGATAGTCCCTCAACGCCCCCGGACTTTCTTTCCGGGTCCGCCCGGCAGAGGCTGATCCTGGGATTAGGCGCGCAGCCCACTCGGTTCCCTGAGGTTTCGCTTGTCCTGGATTGAAAAAAGGAGAAGACACGGAGACACTTCAGACCAATTCCAACTCGTACCCCTTGATCTCGATTGCCAGCGAGCGCTGGATCGACTCAATCGAGATCACCAGCTTTCCCTCTTCGTGTTGCACCAGCACTCCTTCCAACCCGTGCAGGCAACCGCCCTTGATCCTTACGCGCTGCCCCGCCTTCACGAACGGGTGCAGGGAAAACAGCCCCTTCCCTTGCAGCAGCAGCTGCAGATCTTCAATCTGCTTCGGCGGCACCGCGGCTACGATCCCTCCAAAGCTTACGAAGCCGATCAGTCCCGCAGTATGCAACACCGCTTGCCGCGCATCCCGCGATTGATCGATATGCACGAACGCGTATCCCGGGAACAGAGGAATCGTCACGATCTTCTGGCGGTCGCTCCATGCGTGATGTTCCGTCAGCACCGGCAGGTAGACTTCACAGCTCTTGTGATTGAGCTGCGCCACCACCCTTTTCTCGAACCGGTACCGCGTCTGAACCGCAAACCACTGCGCCAGGGATGCCCCTACTACCGGCTGCGGCTGCGTTGCTGTCAAACGGACAACCCCAACCGCCGGGACC
>PMXH01000512.1:0-33323 GCA_003165855.1 Acidobacteriaceae bacterium
GTTCGGTCTGGACTTTTGTCTCGGTGGGATGCCTGCTGGCGTTCGTCTTCAGCGCGGGATTAGCGGTGACGCTCGACTATTCGGATCGATCCTTCCGGACACCGTCTGAGGTTTTGGCGGAACTCAAGATTCCGGTGTTGGCCGCTGTTCCATTTCACGCGAATGGGAAGAATGGTCGAAACGGGCACAACGGCAACGGGAAAAACGGCAGCAACGGGAACGGCCATAACGGATCTCACAGCAGCGGAATCGATGGAGCGCAGGTAAACGCTGGAGCGACTGGAACAACTGATTCGGACAGCACAATGTTCTCAGACCAGGACTAGATCGCTGTTCGAGAAAGACCATTTTTGGGGCCAAAAGGATCATTCAATGAGCAAGAATTTTGAGCTGCTGCAGAATCTCGCCAAAGAGCGCGACCTGTTCGATACGGGCTCGGGCACTGGTACGGGCACGGGAACGAACACGGGAACGGCTGTCATCTCAGAGGCGCGTCCTGTAGAAGTGAATCCCATGGGAGGTAGTCCCCTCCAACTGGCAGCGGATGAGGGGCAGAGGGACGAACTCGGAAAGCTGGTGCAGCGCGTTTTCCTGCAGCGCGAGCCAGAGGCGTTTCGTTCCGTTCTGTTCTGCGGGACCGAGCCGGGAAACGGGTGCAGTTGGACTTGTGCCCGTGCTGCCGAGATCCTCGCGTCTCAGGTAAGGGCGTCGGTTTGCGTCGTGGATGCCAATTTGCGCGCGCCCAGTCTGCACCGGGAATTCGGAGTCGAGAACCACCACGGTCTGTCTGATTCACTCCTTGCCGGCGATCCCATCAGAAGCTTCATCAGCCCGGTTCGTCACAATCTTGCCATACTCAGCTGCGGGGCCAATCCCTCCAGCGGCCGGGCTTTGCTCAGTTCCGATCGTATGCGCTCGCGCCTGGCGGAATTGAACCAGGAATTCGACTTCGTCCTGATTGACGCCAGCTCGGTCAGCATGGGGAATGAAACGGTCGCCCTCGGGCGTGCTGCAGACGGGGTCGTGCTGATCCTCAAAGCTAGCTCTTCGCGGCGGGACAGCGTACGCCAGACCATCCAGCAATTCGAGAATGCCAGCGTCCGCGTGCTGGGGGCAGTACTGAATCAGCGCACGTTTCCGGTTCCGGCTGGCCTCTATCACCGGCTTTAGGCAGTCCTACAATCCCCCAGCATCCGGGGTCAACGCCGGCTTGGTTCTCAGAGATGTAACCCTTTCCGTTGTGACTTGAGGTCCCGAACACTGCAATGAACGCAATTGGACAAGCAGCTGCAACCCCGATTCAGCCCTTGCGCTCGAGTCTGTTCGCCAATATTGCAGCCGATATCAGAAGGGCAGCCCTGGATCGGAATCGAGAGCTCAAAGAGGAACAGCTTGGCTGGGCCGAGAACTTCAAAGCGTTTTGCCGCATGAGCACACAGGTGGTCGTGGCCTACCGCCTGATTCATTGGTTGCGGCGTCTACGAGTCCCAGTCCTGCGGCAACTTCTTCTGATCGCGGTAGGCGTGTATGAATCAGGATTAAGAGTGTTCACCGGCGTCATCATTGATCCCCACGCCGAAATCGGACCAGGGTTTCTGGTGCACACGCCTTACGCGGTGCTGGTGGGCGGGGCCCGGATCGGGGCAAACTGCACGGTGCAAAGCGGCGTGCTCATTTCCGCCGCCTCGCGTGGCATTGGAGATAACGTGTATTTTGGCGCTGGCTCCAAGCTGCTGGCGGATAGCAAGATTGGCAACAACGTAGTGATCGTCGCGAACAGTCTGGTGCTTACCGATGTCGCCGACAACACCACCATCGTGGGCGTGCCGGCTAGAATCCGCCTCCGAGGCGGCCGGCCGCAACGCTTCAAGAGAGCAGTCAACCCGAGCGATAAAAGGTAGTTATTCAGTCCCGAGGAGAGCAAGAGACTTGGACTTTTCATGGAACGATGAGCAGGCGGCGCTTCGCCGGGAAATTACCCGCTTTGCCCAAAAGGAACTGAACGACAATCTCATTGAGCGCGACCGTTGCGAGGAGTTTTCGTGGGACGGCTGGAAGAAATGCGCGCAGATGGGCATTCAAGGCCTTCCCGTGCCCGAGGAATACGGCGGCAGCGGCGCGGACATTCTGACCACGGTTGCCGCTCTGGAGGCGCTGGGTTACGGCTGCCGCGACAATGGTCTGATTTTTTCCATCAACGCCCACATGTGGACCACCGAGATTCCACTGATGGCCTTTGGGACCGAGGAGCAGAAGCGAAAGTATTTGCCCAAACTGGTGAGTGGGGAATGGATCGGGCTTCACGCCATGACCGAGCCGCTGGCGGGTTCCGACGCCTACAGTCTGCGGACCCGGGCTGAGCGCAAGGGCGACCGCTATATCCTGAACGGCTCCAAGACGTTTATCACCAACGCACAACACGCCAACCTGTTTATCATCTTTGCCAACGTCGATCCTTCCCACAACCCTAACGGGGTCACGGCATTCCTGGTGGAAAAAGGCACGCCTGGGCTGAGTGTTGGCAACAAGCTGCACAAGATGGGCCTGCGCACTTCGCCGATGGCAGAAGTGGTAGTACAGGACTGCGAAGTTCCGGTTGAGAACATACTTGGCAAGGAAGGCGGCGGACAGGCCAGCTTCACGACTTCGATGGAGTGGGAGCGCACCTGCATCCTGGCAAGCCACCTGGGCATGATGCAGCGCCAACTGGAAAACGCCGTGAAGTATGCCCGCGAGCGCAACCAGTTCGGACAACCGATTGGAAAATTCTCCGCCATCTCGAACAAAATTGCCGACATGGAGGTGCGCCTGGAAACCGCCCGGCTTGTGCTTTACAAGGCGGCCTGGCTGAAAAGTCAGGGTAGGCATCCTTTGAAGGAAGTTTCGGTGGCCAAACTCTACGTCAGCGAAGCAGCGGTTCAGAGCTGCCTCGATGCGATTCAGATTCTTGGCGGCTACGGCTACATGACCGAGTATGAAGTCGAGCGCGAACTGCGGGATGCGATCTCCAGCAAGATCTACTCGGGCACTTCAGAAATTCAGCGAGTAATCATCGCGGGGCTGCACGGTCTGTGATGCGGGCGCGGCTGCTACCTAACAGAATAAGGGAGACCATGGCTTACATTCTTCAACAACTGCTGAGCAAGAGCGCTGCCTTGTACCCCGATAAAATGGCGGTGTGGGCGCGGGAGAAGAGCCTCACCTACCGCGAATTGGACGAGCGCTCCAACCAACTGGCACATCTTTTACGCCAGAACGGACTGAAGAAGGGCGACCGGGTCGGCTTGTACTTTCCCAAAGCTGTCGAATCGATCGTGTGCATGTTCGCTGTGTTGAAAGCAGGCGGCGTGTATGTTCCGCTAGATCCGCAGGCGCCGACGGATCGCATTGCCTACATCATTAGCAACTGCGGCATTCGCATTCTGCTCACTAACTACGAGAAGCGACAGGGACTCGATGCCGGAACCCTGCAGGCGCTCGATCTCTGCGTACTGACCGACCAGACGCCGAAAGCCAGCAACGGCGCCCACGTGATCCCGTGGACGATGCTGGCTGAGTTTCCAACGATGGAGCCCACCGCCGTCGAGTTAACGGAAATCGATCTCGCTTACATCCTCTACACCTCAGGCTCGACCGGCCGACCAAAGGGAGTGATGCTGTCGCATCAAAATGCCCTTACCTTTGTCGAATGGTGCGCCGCTACCTTCCAGGTTCGCAGCGAAGATCGCCTCTCCAACCACGCGCCCCTGCATTTCGATCTTTCCGTTTTTGATGTCTATAACGCGATCGAGGCGGGTGCGACGGTCTACCTGGTCACCGAAGACATGGCTCTGTTTCCGACCACGTTGGCCGGCTTCATCGAAAGCAAGCAGATCACAATCTGGTATTCGGTGCCTTCGGCGCTGATCTTGCTGCTGCTGCACGCGAATCTGAAGCCCGAAAAGCTACCTCATCTTCGAACTATTCTTTTCGCCGGCGAAGTCTTCCCCATGAAGTATCTGCGGCTATTGGCCGAATTGCTGCCTGCGGTGGAGCTATACAACCTGTATGGCCCGACCGAGACGAATGTGTGCACCTATTTCCGGGTTGAGAGGGAACGGCTGGCCGGTATGGATAAGCTGCCCATCGGAAAAGCCTGCGCCAACACGGAAGTGTTTGCGGTAAACGATCAGGACGAGGTCGTAACTGTTCCGGGGGAAACCGGAGAACTGTTCGTGCGCGGTCCAGCCGTCACGTATGGCTACTGGGCCGACGCGGAGAAGACACAAAAGATGGTGGTCCCGAACCGCTTCCAACGGCACTTTGAGGAAAAGATGTACCGGACAGGCGATCTAGTCATGCTAGGCGAAGACGGCTACTACTACTTCCTCGGCCGCCGTGACAGCATGATCAAGAGCCGGGGCTACCGCATCGAACTGGGCGAAATTGAGAGTGCGCTGTTGAGCCATCCTGGAGTAAGGGAAGCGGCCGCCGTCGCGATTCCGGATGAGCTGGTTGGAAATCGCATTAAAGCGATAGTGGCGCCTCATGATTCGCAATCTTTGAAAAGTGTGGATCTTCAGCACTACTGTTCGTTGCGCATCCCGAAATACATGATTCCGGAGATCATCGAATTTTGTCCCGATCTGCCCAAGACCTCGACCGGCAAGATCGATCGCGTGCAGTTGGTTCGCAGCGCGATGC
The DNA here is from genome assembly GCA_003165855.1 of Acidobacteriaceae bacterium. Classification (GTDB taxonomy): domain Bacteria; phylum Acidobacteriota; class Terriglobia; order Terriglobales; family Acidobacteriaceae; genus Sulfotelmatobacter. The sequence continues at coordinate 4,684 of PMXH01000512.1, forward strand.
CGGTCGCGAGTTAGCGCTCTCTACCGTTGATTCCGGGGCGTACGTTCGATTTGAAGTCCCAATCTTGACGTTCCAATCTTTAAGGAGGAATTCCCAGCCATGACCAGCGCAGGAAACCAGGAAGTCGGCCAACCATCCGCCGTGATTAGAGACCAAATCCGCGAATTTGTTCGCGACAGCCTCGCCAGCCCGAAAGGCATCGCCTCGTTTACAGACACAGAGTCGCTGACGGAAAACGGGGTTGTGGATTCGTTAGGAATTTTCCGGCTGGTGTCGTTCCTGGAAGACACCTTCGGAACGCGCATCAGCGATGAAGAAATTACGGCTCAGAACCTGAGCAGCATCGAGTTGATCGAGCAACTGGTGGTCTCAAAGCAGCAGAAGTAACTACAGCGAACCGAGAATTACATCCCGCACCTCTTCCCCAGCATAGTTGCGAAGTTCTATTGAACTGATCCCTGGAGGATTTCTCAATGGGCATGATTCGTCGGCAAATGCTTTTGAACGTGCTCAAGCTGTTCGACTTGTTGCTGATGATTTTGTGCTTTGGGTTGGCCACGCTGATCGTGTCCAAGACNNTCTCTCTGCTGGAGTTCCTCTCTTTACGGGTGAAGATCGGCAATTTTGTGGTGTTCTTCGGCTTGGTCTGGGTCTGGCATATCATTTTCTCTTCCTGCGGTCTGTACGCTTCGAGACGGCTTTCCGGGCGTTGGGACGAGGCGGTGGACATAGTGAAGGCGGCCTTCCTGGGGAGTTTGTGCCTGGCGGGCGCAGCACTGATTTTGCAGATCACTCTCCTGAGGCCGCTTTTCCTGCTGGTGTTCTGGCTGTCCACCACACTGGCTACCCTCATCAGCCGATCGCTTCTTCGCGTTCTACTGAAGTGGGTTCGTCTGCGGGGCCGGAATCTGCGGTTCATGCTCATTGTGGGTACGAACGCGCGGGCCATCCAGTTTGCCAAGAAGATCGAGTGCAATCCCGCAATGGGGTATCGCCTTCTCGGGTTCGTCGACGACGAGTGGTCCGGTCTGGAAGCGTTGCGGGGCGAGGGGTACTCGCTGGCCTGCAATTTTGAAGGCATGCGGGTGTTTCTCCGCGAAAATGTCGTCGATGAAGTCGCGATGGCTTTGCCCATGCGTTCCCGGCACGCCCATGCGTCAGAAGTCGCAACAGTCTGCGAGGAACACGGCATTCCGCTGAGATTTACCTCCAACTTGTTTGACTTGAAGACGGCGCGCTCCCGGAGCGAGGATTTCGAGGGCGACTCCGTGGTCACTCACTACACCGGTACTCCGGATGGCTGGCCCATGGTGGTTAAGCGAATTTTCGATTTCGCGGTCTCTTTGGTTTTGATCATCCTTCTGGCTCCGGTCCTGTTGATCGCAGCGATCCTGATTAAATTGACGTCTCCCGGTCCGGTGCTGTTCTTTCAGAAAAGGCTTGGTCTCAACAAGCGTCGGTTCTCGATTTATAAGTTTCGAACGATGGTTCCTGACGCTGAAAAGAGAATGAGGGACATCGAGCATCTCAACGAAGTAAGTGGCCCGGTGTTCAAGATAAAGAACGATCCTCGGATTACCCCGCTGGGCAAGTTTCTGCGGAAAACCAGCATCGATGAGTTGCCTCAACTCTTCAATGTGCTGAAAGGCGATATGAGCCTGGTAGGCCCGAGACCGCTGCCGGTGCGCGATTACGAAGGCTTCAACGAAGACTGGCAACGGCGACGCTTTAGCGTGCGTCCTGGAATTACCTGTCTGTGGCAAGTGGGAGGACGCAATTCCATCGCTTTCGAGAAATGGATGGCACTTGATCTCGAATACATCGACGGATGGTCGTTGTGGCTCGACTTCCAGATTCTGCTCAGAACGATTCCCGCAATTTTAAAGGGCTCCGGGGCGGCATGATCCGGGCTGCTCTGAGTCGGAGAGCGCAAGAGCCTGTCTTCACATCGATCGTACGAATGACACCTACCTCAGTCAATAACGCGGCGTTTCCAAGCGTGGAAGGGGCCGCGGTTCGCAGCGGCGTCTCCCATTCTTGCGACCAGACGTTGCTGGTTCCGCAGCNNCACCTACGGAGAGCTCGATCGGCAAGCGAACCGACTGGCACACCTCCTGCGATCCATGGGCGTAGGCCCGAAAACAATCGTGGGCGTATACCTGGAGCGCTCGCCTGCCATGGTGATGGTGGCTCTGGCAATTCTAAAAGCCGGAGGAGCGTATCTGCCGCTGGATGAGGCCACTCCAACCGAGCGGCTGAGCTTCATGCTCCGGGATGTTGGGATCGTTGTACTGGTCACCCGCTCCAGCCTGATCGGGAGAGTGCCTGCCGGGAATTGGCAGGTGTTAAACCTGGATGACAGGCATTCTGAGATTATGGCAGGCGAGGCAGAAGCGCCGGGAGTAGACCTGACTTCTCAGAGTCTTGCCTACGTAATTTTCACATCGGGCTCAACCGGCCAGCCCAAGGCCGTCGAGATCACTCACGCTGGACTGCAGAATCTGGTGCGTTGGCACTGGCGGGCGTTCCAAGTGACGTCCGCAGACCGGGCCAGCCATCAATCAGGGTTGGGATTTGATGCCGCGGTTTGGGAAGTCTGGCCTTATGTGACCATCGGCGCCAGCGTCCACATTCCGGATGAAAAAACAAGAAACAATGTCGAGGCGCGTCGCGATTGGCTGGTGCAGCAAAGGATCAGTATCACGTTTCTTCCCACCGTGCTGGCCGAAGCCCTGTTGCTGCTCGACTGGCCTCCTCAGACGGCCCTGAGGATTTTGCTGACCGGGGCTGACAGGCTGTACCGCCGTCCCTCGGCAAAGCTGCCCTTCCAACTAGTAAACAACTATGGTCCGACGGAGTGTACGGTGGTGGCCACTTCCGCACCTGTCGCCCCAGCCGAGTCCGAGTCCAGTGTGCCTTCCATCGGCCGCCCGATCGACAACATGGAGATCTACATCTTGGACGAACACATGAAGCCGATTGCGCCGGGCAGTGCCGGAGAGCTGTATCTTGGCGGAATCGGGGTGGCGAGGGGATATCACAATCGTCCCGAGTTGACGGCGCAGAAGTTTGTGGCTAACCCCTCTGGCGCAGCGATGGGCAACCGCCTATATCGCACTGGAGATCTGGTGCGCCAGCTGCCCAACGGAGAAATAGAATTCCTGGGACGACTCGATGACCAGATCAAGATTCGCGGCTATCGCATAGAGCCAGGCGAGATCGTCGCGGCGCTAAACTCTCACCCCGGCGTAAGAAACAGTGTGGTCACTGTACAGGCCGACGATGCCGGCGAAAAGCGGCTGGTTGCTTATCTGGTTCTGGCTGATGATTCACGGCCAACCGCCTCCAGTCTGCGATTGCACTTGCAAAAGTACATTCCGGACTACATGATCCCGACCGAGTTTGTGGAGGTGAGTTCGTTCCCGCTAAGCTCCAGCGGCAAAATTGATCGGGCGGCGCTGCCAAGTCCAAATCAGAGCAACGCTCTACCGGACGAAGAGTTCGTGGCTCCCCAGAGTCTGGTGGAGCAGCGCCTGGCGGAAATCATCGCCTCCCTGTTGCACATCGACCGGGTGGGAGCGAACGACAACTTCTTCCTGCTGGGCGGGCACTCCTTGTTGGGAACCCAGTTGCTTACGAGAATCAGCCAGGCTTTCGGTGTGGAGATGAGCCTTCTCAGCCTCTTCGACCATTCGACTCTGGCGGGGATGTCGGCGGAAATCGAAAGACTGATTCTTGAAAAAATCGCGGGCACAACCCAGGAAACCGAATCGCGACCCGTCTCCGAGATTCGCGGGCAAGGGAACGATTAGTGAGTACGGGTCTCCAGTCACGCATTGCCAATCCGACTTCGGCCCTCAGCCTTTACCACCTGCTGGACCCCGACGTTCTCGCCAACCCCTATCCCCTCTTCCAGCGTTTGCGGCAAGAAGACCCAGTGCATTGGGACGCGTTCCTGCACGCCTGGGTCGTAACCCGTTACGCGGACGTAGTTGAGGTACTTCACTCCTTCTCGGCTGATCGCACCCCAACGCCCGAACAGCTCACTGCCATGGGGCTCTCGCAGTTCAGCCCAATTGCGCAGGTGATGGTGAAGCAGATGCTGTTCATGGATGCGCCGGCGCACACTCGTCTGCGCGGCTTGGCATCGAAGGCGTTCACTCCGGCCAAGGTAGAGCTTCTCAAGGAGCATATTCAGGATATCGCCAACCGTCTCCTGGACGCGATTGAGGAGAAGGGCAGCATGGATGTGATCGCTGATTTGGCCGATCCTCTACCCNNTGCTGGGTGTGCCCGTCAGCGATCACCTCCAATTAAAAAAATGGTCGGCGAACTTCGCCGAGATGTTGGGGAACTTCCAACACAATCCCGATCACGCGCAAACCATGTTGCAGACCGTGGAGGAGATGACCTCCTACTTTCGCGACGCGACTCGCGAGATCAAGGCGCATCCCCGGGAAGGGCTGATTCACTCGCTGCTCACCGCGGAACTGGATGGCGATCGCTTCACGGAAGAAGAGGTTGTGGCTAACACCATCGTGACCATGGTCGGCGGCCAGGAGACAACCACTAATCTGATCGGCAACGGGCTGCTTACTCTCTTGCGGAATCCCGATGAAATGGAGAGCTTGCGCAACGATCTTTCGCTCCTTCCGTCTGCCCTGGAAGAGATGCTGCGCTATGAGAGCCCAAGCCAGCACACGGCGCGTCTGGCGCCGACAGACAGAACCTTGGGCGGAAAGCAAATCCAGAAACGGCAGGCCGTGATTGCGGTGATGGCTGCGGCCAATCGGGACCCGGAACGATTCCCCGATCCCGACCGGTTCGACATCCGGCGCGCCGACAATAAGCATGTGGCTTTTGGTTACGCTGCGCATTTCTGTTTCGGAGCGCCCTTAGCCCGGGCTGAAGGTCAAATCACTTTCGAAACTATGCTGCGCCGTTTGCCCAAGCTCCGGCTTGAACCGCAAGAACTGGTGTGGAGAACCAACTTGGGGCTGCGAGGCCTCGCCTCCCTGAAGGTCAGTTTTGGCGAGCCGCGGCCAGGAGAAGCGCCGGCGAACGGAAACGGAACCCACTTGCCCGTTGTGGTTGCCACACGGCCGCGCCCGGTGGAAGTCACTACCTCCGCCGGAGAGCGGCAACGCCTCATCGCAAATTACCTTTCTGGAAACCTCCAGCAGAAACGCATCACCCGGCGTGCGAGTTCGGGCCGCGTTCCTTTGTCGTTTCCGCAACAGCAGATATGGCTTCACTCCCAGATGGCTCCGAAGGTTCCGTTATACAACGAACTGGTCACGATCTACCGCCATGGCCCGCTCGATGTAGACATTCTCGAAAGATGCTTGACGGAAATTGTCCGGCGACATGAAGTGTGGCGCAGCAATTTCGAGATGGCGGATGATGACGAGCCGCTGCAGGTGGTTCGCGCCGTGACCGAGATCAAGCTTCCGCTGCTCGATCTGCGCAGTCTACCGCGAGCGGAGCGAGAAGCGGAAGCTCTGCGAGTGGCTACGGAACAAACTCGAAAGCCCTTCGATCTGAGCCAAGATCCATTGCTGCGCGCCACTCTCCTGCAGTTNNGGCCTTCGCCCCTGCCCGAGTTGCCGGTGCAGTACGGCGACTTTTCCGCGTGGCAACATGACGCGATGGACGGGAAGACAACTTCGTCCCAACTGGCCTACTGGCGTAAGCAATTGGGCGGAGAGTTGCCTGTACTGCAGCTTCCCACTGATCGCCCTCGTCCGAGTGTGCACAGTTTTCGCGGGGCAACGCAGCCGGTTCGCTTGTCGCCGGAACTCAGCGACTTAATTCGCAAGCTCAGTCGTAGGGAGGGGGTCACGCTGTTCATGACCCTGGCGGCCTCCTTTGCCACTCTGTTGCACCGTTACTCCGGCCAGGACGATATGCTGGTGGGCACCGTGGCTGCGGGGCGTAAGGCTGCGGAGCTCGAAGGCTTGCTAGGGTGTTTCCAAAACCCGTTGGCTCTGCGCCTGAATCTGGCTGGGAATCCCACTTTTGTTGAATTGCTGCGGCGCACTCGGGAAGTAACGCTGGGTGCCCTATGCAACGATGACGTTTCTTTCGAAACCGTGGTGAGCGAACTTCATCCCGGCCGTGATCTGAGCCGCGACCCACTGTTACAAGTGCTGATCTCGCTTGCGCCCAGCGCCTCCGCGGTCGAGCCCGGATGGGACGTCAGCCAGATGCAGGTCGACGTGGGCGCGGCCAAGTTCGATCTCGATCTTGAACTTGACGATCGTCCCGAGGGAATTGGCGGCCGCTTTGTGTACGATGCGGACCTCTTTGATGCCGCGACCGTGGCCCGCATGGCTGGTCACTGGGAGACCTTGCTGCGAAGCATCGCGAACGCTCCGGAAAGCTCCATTACTCAGCTTCCGCTTCTTACCCNNGAACTGTTCGAGGCGCAAGCGGCCAGAACGCCGGACGCGATCGCCGCGGTGCACGAAGACACGCAGCTGACCTATGCCGAACTGAACGCACGCGCCAATCAGTTGGCGCGCTACCTGCAGAACCGCGGAGTAGGACCGGAGGTTCGGGTCGGCGTCTCGCTGGAAAGTTCGCCGGAAATGATGGTCGCGCTGTTAGCGGTGCTCAAAGCCGGCGGCGCATGCGTTCCTCTCGATCCGAATTATCCTCCCGAACGCCTGCATTACATGCTCGACGATGCGCAAGTTCCCGTGGTGATCACGGATTCTCGCAGCATCACCGCGTTACCGGTTGTGTCATCGCAGGTGATCGATCTCAGTTCCGATTGGGAAAGTATTGCGCAGGAAGGCCGGGAGAATCTTCACAGCGCGGTCGCACCGGAGAATCTGGCTTACGTAATTTACACCTCCGGATCGACCGGCAAGCCGCGGGGCGTGCTGCTTACCCATGCTGGGCTCGTGAACCACAACGTTGCGGCGATTGCGCTGTACGGGCTTCAGCCCACCGATCGTGTCCTGCAATTCTCCACCATCAGTTTTGATATCGCTGTCGAGGAAATATTTCCCACGTGGATGAGCGGCGCTACGCTGGTGCTGAAGACTCCGCAAATGCCCTTGAGCGGCCGGGAGTTCCTGGCCTGGATTCGCGAACGCCAGATTACGGTTCTGGATCTTCCCACGGCATACTGGCATGAATTAGTGCATCAGATGTCCGATACGAAGCAAGCCTTGCCGCCCAAACTGCGGCGCGTGATCGTAGGCGGCGAGAAGGCATCTGCGAATGCGCTGATCGCCTGGAGAAAAGTCGCGGGGAACCGAGTGCAGTGGATCAACACCTACGGTCCGACCGAGGCCAGTGTCATCGCCACTTCGTTCGAACCACAAAGTTCGGAAATCCCCGCGGTTCTGCCGATCGGGCGACCGATCGCTAATACGCAGATTCACGTGCTGGATTCGCACTTACAGCCGGTTCCGGTCGGACTTAGGGGCGAGCTGCACATTGGCGGTGCGGGTGTGGCACGAGGGTACCTCAACCGCCCTGAGATGACTGCGGAGAAGTTCATCACCGATCCGTTTCGTCAGGCTCCGGGCGCGCGCCTGTACAAGACAGGTGACATGGCACGATTTCTGCCCAGCGGAGAAATCGAGTTTCTCGGCCGCGCCGACCACCAGGTGAAAATTCGCGGGTTCCGCGTTGAATTGGGCGAGATCGAAGCCGCGCTGAGTCAGTACCCCGGGATTTCAGATCCAGTGGTCGTGGTCCGCGAAGACGATTCCGGAGCCAAGCACCTGTTGGCTTATTTTGTCGCCAAGCAACAGCCAGCCCCCAAGGGCACGGAGTTGCGCAGGTTCCTGAAGGATGGGCTGCCGGAGTACATGGTGCCGCACGCTTTCGTGGCCCTGTCGTCGCTGCCGCTAACGCCCAATGGCAAGGTGGATCGGCGGGCCTTACCCGTTCCCTCCGCGAACGATCTGGCGGTTGAGGAAGGATTTTCGGTACCCAAAGATGCTTTGGAATCCGAACTGGTGAAGTTGTGGGAACCGCTTCTGGGCAGGCATCCCATCGGAGTGCAGCAGAACTTCTTTGAACTTGGGGGGCACTCACTGCTGGCAGTCAGGCTGATGCATCGCATCGAACAGGAGTTCGGAAAAAGGCTTCCCATTACTACGTTGCTCCAGGCGCCGACGATTGAACAACTTGCGAATGTGCTCCGCGGCGAGGGGTGTTCGTCAGCCTGGTCTTCTTTGGTTCCTATCAAACCCAGCGGATCGAAGCCCCCTTTGTTTTGCGTTCACGGCGGCGGCGGGACGGTGATGGTTTATCGCGAACTGGCCCAACACTTGGCGCCTGACCAACCCATGTATGGTTTGCAGGCTCAGGGTCTGGACGGGAAACAGCCACGCCTCAACCGGGTTGAGGATATGGCGGCGCACTATTTGAAGGAGATTCGGGCCGTCCAACCGGAAGGGCCGTATTTCCTGGGGGGATTGTCATTCGGGGGCACGGTCGCGTTTGAAATGGCTCAGCAGTTGCGCGCTCAGGGCCAGCAAGTTGGGCTGCTGTTCCTGTTTGATACCTTTCCCAAGGGATACGAGAGCAAGGTGGTATTGCTTCGGAAGCTTTGGCACATGCCAAGAAATGAGCAGTTCGAATACATCGGGCGAAAGATCAGCCGTTATCAGCTGCAGAAGAGGATTTATCGGCACTTCTTGCCGCGAGCTTTGAAGGATGTCCGGGAAGCCATCAATCAAGCCGGGATGCAATACGAAATGCGTCGTTACCCGGGGCCGGTAACTCTGTTTTGTGCCAGCGAGAAGTCGTTGCGCGGTGTTCGCGATCCCTATGCGGGTTGGCAGAGCCTCGCCGCCGGGGGCCTGGAGGTCTACGAGATCCCCGGAGGCCACGTGAGCATTCTCGCCGAACCACAAGTTCGGGTTTTAGCTCAGCACTTGCGAGCTTGCCTCGATCGGGCGCAGGCTGCATTTCTGCAGGAAGAGCTTTCCATCCAGTAATCTCTATTCCGTTTCTAATTCCTTAAGAGGAGCAATAACAACAATGGTTCTTACAAAGCCGGATTTTGACGTCGCCATCATTGGTGGTGGACCCGCGGGCAGTTCCATGGGCGCCTACCTGGCCAAAGCGGGAGTGAGTTGCGTAGTTTTTGAGCGCGAGTTGTTTCCCCGTCCCCACGTGGGTGAGTCGTTGGTTCCTTCTTCGACACGCGTGTTCCGGGACCTCGACTTTCTGCCTCTGATGGAAGAAGCGAAGTTTCCGCACAAGTTCGGCGCGGTCTGGACGGCGGACGAGAAGCAGAAAATTCCTTACCAACATGGATGGGAAGGCCTGTCTGCGGATTGCCACGCCGACATCCGCTTCGATGAACGGGAGCAGGCGGGTGTGGACAAGAACTACACCTACCATGTGGACCGCGGCAAGTTCGATCTGATGCTCTTGCAGCACGCCAACAAGTTCGGCGCGGCGGTTTACGAAGGCGTTAAGGTAAGCGCAGTCGATTTCGGCCCCAAGGAGCCGGTGGTCCGCTTCACCATGGGACGGAACGGGAAGGAAATGGGGGTCAGCGCGAGGATGGTCGTGGACGCCAGCGGCCGCAATACCTTCCTCGGCAACCAACTCAAGCTCAAGGTGCAGGATCCTGTGTTCGATCAGTACGCCATTCACAGCTGGTTCGATAACTACGATCGCAAAGTCTTCTCCCAAAAAGGCGACCATCGCGACTACATCTTCATCCACTTCCTTCCGATTTCCAACACCTGGATCTGGCAGATTCCGATTACCGATACAGTAACCAGCCTGGGCGTGGTCACCCAGAAAAAGAACTTCGCGAAATCGAAAACCGACCGGGAAAAGTTCTTCTGGCAATCCGTCGCCACGCGGCCGATGCTCGAAGAAACTCTGCGCAAAGCGGACCGGATTCGCCCTTTCAAGGATGAGGGCGATTACAGCTATGCCATGAAGCAGCTTTGTGGCGACCGGTTCGTCATGGTCGGCGACGCCGGCCGCTTCGTCGATCCGATCTTTTCCACGGGCGTCAGCATTGCTCTGAACAGTTCACGTTTCGCGCACAAGGACATCCTGGCTGCGCTGGAGAAGAATGACTTCTCCCGGCAAAGCTTTTCGAACTTTGAGAACACATTGCGCCTCGGAACAAAAAATTGGTACGACTTCATCACCGTCTACTACCGGCTGAACGTGCTGTTTACTTACTTCATCAACGATCCCAGGTACCGCCTGGACGTGCTGAAGTTGTTGCAAGGCGACGTGTACGACGATGCCACGCCACCGGTTCTGGAGAAGATGCGCTCCATGGTCGAGGAGGTCGAGCAGAACGACAAGCATCCATGGCACAAGCTGTTGGGGGATTTGACCTCGGATGCGTTCAAGCAGGCCAATGCCTCACCCAGCATGTGATGGATGGAGCCAGCGAATTCACAGGAATAGCCCAGAACCAAGAACCCATGTCCACTGTGCCAGAACAGCAATCGGTAGGAGTCGTCGAGACCTTCGGGGCGGAACGCCAGTCTGAACCGGCTGAAAGCGCGTCCGCCCCGGAGGGAAGCCGCTTCCAGAATCTGCTCCGCTGGGGGACCAAGGGCGGATTGGCGATTGTTGACCAAGGCTTGATCTCGGGAGCGAACTTCCTGCTGGGAATTCTTCTCGCCCGCTGGTTGGCCCCGGATCAATATGGCGCATACGCGCTGGCATTCTCCGCTTTCTTGCTGCTCTCCTTTCTTTATTACCCGCTGTTACTCGAGCCCATGGCCGTCTTTAGTGGCTCGGCTTACAGCCGGTGCTTGCGAGGGTACCTTAAGTCGCTGATCTGGATTCATGTGGCGATCACCGTGGTGACGGTGGTCGTACTGGGAGCCGCGGCATTCGTGGCCTTCGCCAGACACGCGCCCGGAGGGCTGCCGGGGGCGCTGCTGGGCGTAACTATCGCGTCGCCTTGCATTCTGCTGTTTTGGTTGGCGCGCCGCGCCTACTACATGGAACTTGCCCCGGCTCGGGCCGCTACTGGTGCGCTCCTGTACTGCGTGCTCGTCGTTACCGGGACCTACTTCCTCTTCCGGGTTGGGCGACTTTCCCCATTCACCGCCTACGTTTTAATGGCCACCGGTGCTTTGACCACCGGACTGTACTTAATGTTCCACATCCGCAACCGGCTGCCCGCGCTGGAGGCCGGGCCAACCCCGCGAGAAACCTGGACGCGCCATTGGAGTTACGGACGCTGGGCGCTCGCTGCCGCGATTGCAACGTGGATTCCTTACTACATGTACTATCCCCTGGTCACCAGCTTCTTTGGCATGGCCCAGGCGGGGCAACTGCGGGCGCTAATGAACTTCGCCCTCCCCATGGAGCAGACTTTTACCGCCTTGTCGTGTCTTTTCCTTCCCTACGCGGCGCGGATTCAGGCGCGGCAGGGGCGGGGAAGCGCCGGTTTGCTCACCCGCAGGATCACGGCGATTTACGTTGTAGGGGCGCTCGCCTATTGGCTGATCTTCTTGCCGTTTAAGGCGCAGGCCTTCCACTTTCTTTATGCGGGCAAGTACACGGAAGTCGCTTATCTGATTCCGTACGTAGCGCTGGAAACCATTCTTTGGAGCGCATCGTTCGGCCCCGCGATCGTGCTCCGTGCCATGGAATCGTCCATCTCGATTTTCTATGCCCGCTGCGTGGCCAGCGTGCTTTCGCTGGCCGTCGGCATTCCGCTAACCCACGCCTATGGACTCTGGGGCGCCATGGTGGGCATCGTCCTGGCGAATGCAGCTGCCTTGGTTGTGACTCTCTATATTTTGCGCAGCAAGATTGCGGAGGGACGACCGGTATCAGCGGTGCAGCCCGAGATTGCGTAGCCATTAGAGAATGCGCACGAACCTCAAGAAGTCGGTTGGAGCAGCGATTGTGGCCGCGTTGCTCGCATTGTCCTCACCGGCGCGCAGTGCGGAGAGCTCGAGTTCCGAGACCCTGCGGCAATATGCGGACAAGCTCGGCTTCGGCATCGCCACCGTGATCCAACCGCGGTTCTGGAACCGGCAGCCGCAATTTAAGTCCACCTTGGCCCGCGAATTCAATCGTGCGCTCACCATTGTGACGATGAGGCAGACCCAGCCGGAGCGTGGTCATTTTGATTTCGATGGCATGGATTCGGCCAGCCGATTCGCCAAAGAGCACAACATGAAACTCTTTGGCGCGGCTCTGGTTTACCGCAACGACTCTTCGCCAGATTGGCTCCATTTCGACCCGCTGCTTTGTGGAGGCTGGTCTGCCCAGGAATTGGATCAGATTTTGAAAGAGCAGATCGAGAATGTCGTCCGCCACGGTGGAGACGACTATTACGCATGGGAAGTGGTCAACGAGCCGCTGGCTCCCGGCCACAACGGATGCTGGGGACGCGTGCTCGGGCAGGACAATATGATCGCCAAGGCTTTTCAGTACGCCCGGCAAGCCAATCCGAATGTGCCTCTGCTGCTCAACGAAACCTTCGGCCAGGCCGGCGTCGACAAAGACCGCACCGACCAATTCTTCGAGTTGATCGCGCGCGTAAGAAAGCTGGGCGCGCACATCGATGCCGTGGGTTGCCAAATGCATTTGGAGGAGCAGCAGTTGCACGCGAATTACGTAGACGAGTTCAAGTATTTCTTGAATCAGGCGCGCCAGGCCGGACTTCAGGTGCAGATCACTGAGATGGATGTCTACCAGGGGCCACCGGGAGCGGTTCAGGATCCTTACGGCAAGCAAAAGGACGTCTTCTACAACATCGTCCATACCTGTTTGAAAGATTCCAACTGTACTTCGTTTACGGTGTTTGGCATCAACGATGACCTGACCTGGCTGCGGACCAATAAAGATTTGCTGGACGCCAATCCAGTCCTGTTTGATGGTCAGTACAACAAGAAACCTGCCTACTACGGCGTGCTGGACGCGCTCAAGGAAGGGCGATAGCAAACCGAGCGGGGGTGGGTACGACTGCAATTGGGCAAACGACGCAAAAGAAAATGACCACAGAAACCACACAGCCGGGTTGGAACGCGCAGGGTCTGAAATTGCTCCTGGTCTTCGTGACCGTGGGCTTTCTCCTCAGCCTGGCGATAGCCGCCATCGCATCCAGTGTCGGATCCCTCGGAATGCCCTTGGTGGTGGCCGTCATCCTTCTCGCTCCGCCAGCGATTGTTGTCGGTGTCATCGGGGTGAAGCAAGGCAGCGTCTACCTCTCCGAATTCTGGTCCGGTTGGAGCTTGGGACATTGGCTGATTCTGCTTCTCTTCATCAGTACGCTNNCTTGGGCCGGAAGCGATTGTGGCTGGAATCCTGTTATACCAATTGCTCAGTCATCGCACACCGTGGCTGCGGAGCCTGTTTGGGGGCGTGTTTGGCGCCCTGGCCGTTTATGGACTGGTTTGCACCCTCTCCTCGATCTGGTCGGTCTACGCTAGCTGGACACTGTACAAGTCGCTGGAGTTTCTGCTCGATGTTTCTGTATTTGCGTTCATCGTCGCCAAGGTGAAGTCAGTCGATGCCTTCCGAAACGTTCTGAATTGGGTTTGGGCGGTTTACGGACTCGAGTTGGTCTGGACTTGGATAGGAGCTGCGATCTGGCGATCTGAGGCGCTGGATGAGTTGGGTCGGCTCTCTGGGGTGTGGCCGGTTGTAGCCTCCAACAGCATTGGCGTGTCTGGCGCGGTTATCAGCGTGGTGGCATTGGCGCGGTTCCTGGCTCGTGGCGGGAAAAGAGCTGATCGCATCGCGTACGGTTTGTTATTTTGCTTTGGCTTCATCTCGCTGGTGGCCTCCCAGACCAGAAACTCGCTGGCAGGATTCATCGTCGGCGCTTTCCTGGTGCTTCTGTATGAACGTCGCATGTGGATCGGGGCTGTAGCGGCCGCGCTGGCAGTCCCGGCCGTATTGCTCACGAGTCTCGGCCCGAAGCTGTGGGACTTCCTTCTCCGATCGCAGACCGAAACGCAGGTCGCAGATCTTAGCGGACGCACGGTTTGGTGGAAGATTGCCTGGGATCTCGTGATGCAGCATCCCCTCACAGGACTGGGGGCGTACGCGGCTGGGAAGTTTGCCATCTTGGGCAAACTGGGTATCGGGGAGGCTTCGCAGATTCACAGCGATTGGTTGGAGGTCATGGTTGGAACAAGTTTCTGGGGACTGATTCCATTCGTAGCTGCTTTCCTGGGTTGCTGGTGGATCATCGGCCGGAGCTACTGGGACCGTTCGCTGACTACTGGCGAACACCAATTATCGGCGGAGATACTTGGAGTGCTGGGAATCATTTCGGTGCGGTCATTCCTCAACGTCGAACTAAGCTGGCACGCTCCGTTTCTGTATCTCGCGGTGGTGGCTTACGCCGAGTTCCTTCGCCGTCAAAAGAAGGAACGGGAACTGGGCTTCAACCGACGCTCAATCGAAATTTAGTTGTGGATTCTATCCATTCGATCGGTAGGAATATTGCCATGTCAGACAAAAAAGCCATTACGGTGAAAAGCAACAGCGGGCCGGTTTTTGTGGTGGGGATGTGGCGTTCTGGGACTTCTCTGCTGTACACCCTGCTGAACCAGCACCCTCACATTGCCCTGATGTATGAAGGCAATCTTCCGTTGCTGTGGCCGTTGTTCCGGAAAGGCAAGGCGCGGCCCGATTGGCTGGAACGCTGGGAGTTTTGGAGTGGGGCGTTGAGCCGCCACAAAATCGATACGCAGGCTCTGCACGGAGAGTTTCCCGCCCTGCCCGAAGCCATGGAATTGGTATACCGGCAATATGCGGGGCTGGCGCGGTGGGGCTGCAAGTCTCCGGGCTACTTCGATTGCATGGTGCGGCTGGCCAAGGAGTTTCCCGACGCCCACTTCATTGTGCTCTATCGCAATCCTTTTGATATCTGTCGCAGTATCGTGCGGGCGGCGCAGAAATCACCCTGGTTTGCTAAGCCGGGAATGCCGTTGCGGGCGCTGGTCGGTTACCGCATGATGAAGCGTGAGGCGGATCGTTTGCAGACGCTGGGAGTGCGGGTGCATCAAATCCAGTATGAGGATTTGGCGCGGGAACCGGAGAAGGTATTGGCCGGTATCTGTGGCTTCCTGCAGATTCCCTTCGATCCCCGGATGACACATCTGGCGGATGCGGACCGTTCCCCTATTCATGACGCCCCTCACCATGCTGGTGTGAAAGGCAAGCAGATCTTTGCTGGGGGCAAGAAGGATGAGGTTCTATCCCCCAGCCTGCAGCGCAAGATCCAGCGCTACGTGAATTTCTGGCACCGGGAATATGGCGGAACGTGGCCCCTGCACCCCGGTTCGAATGGATCAAACACACCGCGATTGGGATGGATGGAAAGGCTTCTGGATGGGATTCGCTATCATGCTCTGCGGGTTTTTGATGAGGCGGTGATTTTTATTTACTGTTTTGCCCCTATGCGCTTGCTCCGCGCCTATCGCGGAGCGTACGGCTCCAGGCTGGGAGCGTAGAGGTTGGACTCGTGATCCAGCCTCTACCACTCAAGCCAAACCAAACCAAGAAGTCACTGCCCCGATCCGTTGTTGCAGGTGGTGGTATTGGTCGATCCCAGGCTGTTTAGAACGTAAGCAGGAGTAGCGGTGTTGCTTGCCGAGTCCGCCACTGGCCAGACGACGAGATTCACTTTTTTGCCGGCCGCGACCCACGGCTGAATCGCGCTATCGACGGAGGTCCAGACGTATTGCGGATTGGCTGACGGCCCTTGATCCACTGCGGCCCATTGGATAAGCATGACGGCCCCAGTCGCCGGTGCCGCCTGATTGTTCATTACGTAGGTTTGAATGGAGTCGGCGTCTGACCCCGCAATTGGCGGGAACACAACCTGCATTTGGGCTCCCTGAGCCGCTGATTGGATCGCCGTCGCATAGGATGCCGTATATCCCGGATAGCTCGGATCAAATGCAGTCAGCCAGTCTTCGTAATAGAGTTCGAGGGAAGTAGCATGATTTTCGACAGCGAAAGGGAGAAGCGTAACCAGAGAGCCCGTCACTCCTCCGCCGCTTGGATCACTCTGGGTTGCGGTCTGCAACTCCAGGGGCGTGACTTGTCCGTGGTAGGTGTCGAACAGAGAGCACCAATCGGCGGTGCATGGTGCTCCGGAGTCGAAGTTCGAAATGTCCGATTGTTGAAGTCCCTGGCTGCCAAACCCTATGTGCTGGCTTACGGCATACGCTGCGACCTGGTCCGGAATACCCGTATCCAAATTGACTGTGTTAAGCCCGACCATCAACTTTGCGGGAGACTTAAGCGTCTCTTCGTAGCCCAGCATCATTGTCAGGTAGTCCACCCAGGTTGTCGGCGTCCATCCCCAGCCGGTGAACGCGTCCGAGCAGGTGGCATCGGTATCGAAGCCCAAATTCGGATAGGTTTCGCCGCCCTGGGCCAAGCCAAACCTGATGTACCCGACGGACGGGTTGCTGCCGTAATGCTGTACGACCTGCTGCATAAAAGCCTTGTAAGGCGTTTGGAATGACGGGCTGAAATAGTTAGGAGTGACCTCACCGCCTGCAGGTGGCGGGACAGGCTTAACGGAGCTCCGGCTCAAACTGGCACCACCGCAGCCTATTAGGCCCAAACAGGAACCGAGAGCCAGAATTACGATCAAAGATCTCATAGCATCCTCCGTCATCATGGAACAGAGATGGGCCCGCAGTCGCAGAAGGACATCCCCGATACTTCCAGTAAACCCCAACCTTTGGGAATTGTTGCCTAAGGTGTATTGCTTAGATCACGATACAGGTTACGGTAGGGCATGGCCACTTACTATAGGACATAGCCGATGAGGCGCTCCTGTTTTGGTCCAAGATTGAGTTAGTGATTCCGATCGCAGACCACATCCGCCAGGCGACATAAACACAGAATTCATCCGCGGCCGCAAGCTGCTTCCAAAGTGACAACGAGGCTATTCCGCTTTGGCTGAGTAACTTTCGTTGTAGCGTGGAAAGTCTCAGCGCAAGTTCGATTTCGATTCAGTGAAAAGGGGAAAATAACAAATGGCAAACGAGCAACTCACACACAATCAAGGAGATCTCTCTAAGGAATTTTTCGCCCGCGAATACTGGCGTTCGCACGGAGCCTTGCGGCTCATGAGGAGATATACGCCGTTCTGGGTGCGGCGCACGTTGCGCGCTCCCTATTTGTTCGCGCTCGATGGCATGGACCTGGTGCTCGGAAAACGCGACGGGCTGGTTCCACCACGCTACTTGAACTACGCCGATTCGGGCGGCTTTACGAAAGTCGGCAAGGAGTTCCTGGACTACTACAAGGAAAAGTGTGGTCTGCAGCCTCAGCATCGCGTGTTGGATATGGGGTGTGGCATAGGGCGCATGGCAGTGCCGCTGACGGGCTATCTTACGAGCGGCTCTTACGAAGGTTTCGACATCGTTCCCAGCGGGGTTCGGTGGTGCCAGAACAACGTCACGCGCAAGTTCCCGCGATTCAAATTCCAGATCGCCGACATTTATAACAAGCAGTACAATCCCCGCGGCCGCTATCAACCTGGAGAGTACAAGTTTCCGTTCGCTGACGCCGAATTTGATCTGGTCATTCTGATATCGGTCTTTACCCACATGCTGCCTTCTGACATGGACCACTATCTCTCCGAGATATCGCGGGTGCTTCGACCGGGTGGAAAATGCCTGATCACCTATTTTATGGTGGACGAAGAAGCGCGTCGCAGAGTGGCCGCTGGCACGGCTGCGGTGCCGTTTGATCATAAGCTGGACGGTTGCTGGACTAGCGACCCGGTTACTCCAGAAACCGCGGTAGGGTACGATCCCGCGAACGTAGTGCCCGTGTATCAAAAACACTCTCTCTCGCCCGATGGCATCCATTTCGGTGCGTGGAGTGGAAGAAGTAATTACCTCAGTTATCAGGACATCGTGATCGCGACCAAAGTCTAGGCGGCCAGCCACCCGCTGGAACAGCCCTCCCATCGCTCATTCATCCCTCGAGTTGGCACCCCGGAGCGGGCCGATAGAGGCTTTCGTCTCTAAGAAATTAGGCTACTTGCAGGCTCTTGCGGTGCTCGCGTAGCATCACTTCACTCTTGTTGTTGTGGTCCGTACTCCCCTTGTTCGTGAGCAATACTCCCCCTTAACGCTGGCGACATGTTTAGCTGTTTTGACCGGGCGAATGCTCCCTAATCTGAAGTAGTGAGCTTAGTCTTGCCCATGTCGCAGCAGGGCACTGCGAAGCGCAACAGATTCCACTGGCAGCGGTCGTTTCCCGAGTCACGAATGTGACTCAGAGGGCGGAGCTGTAGGCAGGTACGTTGGCAATGACTGTCAATTGCATACGATGTCACCAGAAATTAGAGGACTATCTGTTCACGGGGCTAAAGTTCGTCCCGGAGGGCGCGGGACACGGGATTGTGATGTTGGAATGCCCGAAATGCGGGCATTTGGAATTTCTGTCCCGCACCAGCCCCTTGTTGGTGGAACTGCAGGCAAGGCCCACTTTCTCGGGAGATGGAGACTGATCCGCTAGCGTCCGATCCCGGGCTCTTGAAACCAATGCGAATCCTCGGACTATCGTCGTTCCGGCATGACACCTCAGCGGCGCTGCTCGTTGACGGCAAGTTTGTAGCCGCCATTGAAGATGCCAAGCTGGCGCGTACGCCGACCCGTGGTCTGCCCGAGGCGGCAATCAAATTCTGCCTGGATTCGGCGGGGCTCACCTGGCATGATCTGGATGCGGTCGCGGTGGCCACGCTGCCCGTCCGTGGCTGGGCCCGACGGTCCTGGGGAGCGGCCAGCACATCTCCCTTTTCTCCAGTTGCGGGAGCCTACTATGAGGCCAATGAGCTGGGTGGCCTGGCACGCGATCTTAGCAATCTCAGAATCCTGCGGCACAAGAACGGAACTTCCTCCTGCCGCTTTCTCAACTTCGAGCATCACCTGTGCCATGCCGCGAGCAGCTTTTACCTGTCACCCTTCGACCGCGCGTTGATTCTGACTTTGGATGAAGAGGGCGACGGACGAGCGGGCATGCTCGCACTCGGTGAAGGCACGCGCCTGCGGCCGCTACAGACGATTTCGTTTCCCCACTCGCTGGGTTGGGTCTACTCCCGGATTACCGAGTTGCTTGGGTTCGTTCCTCAAAAGGAAGAGCACAAGACCCAGTGGTTGAGCATGGAAGGAGAACCTGTTTTCAAACAGGTGTTCCTGGATATGCTCCGCGGCAAGAACAGTCCGTTGCCCTGTCTGGATTCCAGCTTTGTCCATCGTGGAGTGACAGGACATCTGGCCTTTTCCGGCAAGTTCTATCGGCATCTTGGCATTCCGGAAGGAGATGCGTCACTCGGCGATAAGTCACTCGGCGACGATCAACGGCGCGCACTGGCCAGCAGCGTTCAGCATGCTTGCACGGAAATCATCGGGGATCTGATCGAGCATTACCGGAAACGCGAGGGTGTCGAACAGGTGTGTCTGGGGGGAGGCATGTTTCAAAATGTCCTCCTGGTTTCGGATTTGGAAAAGAGACTCGGGGTGGGCCAGGTGTTTGTCCCACCCGCACCCGCGAATTCGGGCAGCGCCCTGGGCGCAGCAATCTTGGTTTGGCAGCAAAACAACGCTGTGCGCTTTGAACCGAACGCTGACAATTACTGGGGACCGGGTTCTCGATCTCACGAGATTAAGGATGTGCTGGACAATTCCAAAGCCCGGTACGTCGTCCAAAGCACATCCGAACGGAAGCTTGATTCCACCATCCAACTTCTGCAAGCCGGAAAAATTGTAGGCTGGTTTCAAGGGCGCACGGAATTCGGACCGCGGGCGCTGGGCAACCGCAGCCTGGTGGCGTCTCCGTGGGCTCCCTATGTCAAAGAAAACCTCAACGATTTCGTGAAGCACCGGGAGTGGTTTCGTCCGTTTGCGATTTCGGTTCCCGAGGAAGATTGCGCGCGTTTTTTCGAATCATCCCCGCTCTGCGGTTCGATGAATTCCCTGGCTACGGTGCGAGCATCGGCGAATGCGCTGCCGCAGGATTTCTGCCTTCCCGGGAACCGCATCCGGCTCCATGCCGTAGCCCGCAAGAGCAATCCTCTTTTTTGGGATCTGTTGAAACGATTTGGCGAACATGCGCCGGCTCCCATGCTGTTGAACACTTCCTTCAATTTGTCCGGAGAGCCGCTTGTGGCTCGGCCCCAGGATGCGGTGCGGAGTTATTTTTGCTCAGGCATTGACGCCCTGGTGATGGAAAATTTCTTGCTTTCAAAATCTACTGCAACGCACGTCCTCGCGGGGACGCGCGCCAGCTGACAACAACGCACCGCTGCCTCGAACTTCCCCCAAGACATCAATCGGAACGATCACCTCAGCATCAGCATGGAAGAACCGGCGTTGCCCTGGCCAGGCCGGCATTACGCTCACGAATCAGAGAGGATTATATGAACATCAGTAGAGCCAAGAAGCTCGTCACAATTCTTCGCGACACTCTGGCAGCTTTGCGGAACGCTCCGGCCACCGTCGTTCTGCTTACTCTGGTGGCACTCCTGCCGCTGGCAGCGATGGCGCAGAATCCTGTGCCACTGGTTTATCAACCGACGGCGCCGACTTCTTCAGCGCCCGGCGGAAGTACGTTTACGCTCACCGTCACGGGAGCAGGATTTGTTTCGGGATCGGTCATCAATTGGAATGGAACCCCGCAGACCACCAATTACGTGAGCGGCAAAGAGCTGACCACTTCAATTCCGGCCACTGCCATAGCGAAAGGCGAGACGGCCACGGTTACGGTGACCAGTCCTGCTCCGGGAGGAGGCAAGTCCAACCCCGCCTTCTTCACCGTGAGCGCAAGCTACACCGCGGTGTCGCTGCTGCGCAATGACATCTCTGCGGGCGCTCCAGATGGCTTGGCCGCAGCGGACTTGATTGGAAACGGCATCTTGGATCTGGTGGTGGCCAATAACCCTACGACCAACGGCACTGGCAATGACGTTGCCGTTTACATCGGGAATGGCGATGGCACGTTCCAAACGCCTGTGACCTACGCGGTCGGTCATCCTGGAGCCGTCACGCTCGCCGACTTCAACGGCGACGGCAAATTGGACATTGCCGTCCTGCAGCCGGCCGCCGGAAAGGTTTCCATCCTGCTGGGCAATGGGGACGGCACTTTCGGAGCCGCTCAGCCATACGCCACCGGTCAGAGCCCATGGGCACTCGCCGCTGCCGATGTCAATGGAGATGGCTTTCTCGATTTAGTGATCGCCAACTTAGACGGCAATAGTGTTTCCGTTTTGCTGGGCAATGGGAACGGAACCTTTCAGACCCACCAGGACTACGCCACGGGAGTTAATCCCGAGGCTGTGGCGGTGGGGGACTTCAACGGAGACGGCAAACTTGACTTGGCCGTTGCCAATAATAGCAACAGTACGGTTTCCATTCTGTTGAATAACGGTAGCGGAGGTTTCCCCACGCATACCGACTTGGCGACGGCTTCGCTTCCCACCGGAGTCGTAACTGCAGACTTCAACGGAGACGGTAATCTCGACCTCGCGCTATCGACCGCCGGTCAAGCCGTCTCGGTCCTGCTGGGCAACGGGGACGGAACCTTCCAGACGCAGAAGGAATACACCACGGGCGTAAATTCGCAGGCGATCGCCACGGCGGATATGAACTCCGACGGCTTCCTGGATCTGGTGGTGGCCAATTACGTCGACAGTACCCTCTCGGTTCTGCTGGGTAAGGGCGATGGAACCTTCAAAGTCCAAAATGTCTATCCCACGAACACCGGCCCGAACTCTCTGTCTATCGGAGATTTCAACAATGACGGGAAACTTGACGTGGCGGTGGTTGATTCCACGGCAAAACTGGTCAGTGTGCTGTCCCAGTCCCTGATCTCCGTCACTCCCACTGTCGTTCAATTCGGTTTAGAGGAGCTTGGTATTGCCAGCGCTCCTATGAACATCACGCTCAAGAATTCCACGACGGCTGCGTATGGGATTTCCGGAGTCACCATCGGCGGAACTTATGCCGCCGACTACTCGAAGGGGACAACCGGCACCTGCGGCACCTCGTTGGCAGCCAAAGCAACCTGCACCATTGCCTTGATCTTCGATCCGCAACCGACGGGTCAAGAGTGGTGGCTGAACACGCCGGGCCTGAACGCCCAAGTCGTGGTAAGCGGCACGAACGGCAGCTTCCTCGGCGGCGGCTTGTCGGGGACCTCGCAAGTTGCCATCAACCTTGGACCCACGCGTCACGCTAAGTTCAAGACCCAACTGGTGGGCACTTCCAGCGCACCGCAGACCTTTACCTTCACCAACGAGAGCGGCGTGCCGATTACCTTCACCGGGCAGTACTACAATGAGCCCCAAGGGATCATCATCATCGGCGCCAATGCCCCCGACTTCCTGATATCTGCCACTACCTGCCCCGTTGCCCCTGCCACCTTGGCGGGTGGGGCGAGTTGCACGGTGAGTGTGGTTTATCACCCCACCATCGTGAGCACCGGGGAATTCGCAACTTTGGATTTCTTCGGCACTTTCTCTCCGGGGAATGGACAGCAAGCGGTGGAGTTCCAGGCGCAGAGCACGGGGGTCTCAATTACTCCTTTGAGTCTGACCTTCCCAGCGACCACGGTCGGCAGCTCCAGCGCTCCCAAGACGGTAACGTTCACCAACGCTGGAAGTTCGCCTCTGTCGATCCTGAGCGTCACGATTCAGGGGACAGACCCCAGGGACTTCACTCAAACCAACAACTGCCAGCCCAGCGTGGCGGGCGGAGCGAGCTGCACGTTTACGGTTACCTTCACGCCACAAGCGACCGGCACACGCACGGCAACGTTGATGATCGGAGACCACGATACCACCGGACCGCAGTCGATCCCCTTAACCGGAACCGGACAATAAAGCAACAACGCCACCGTCGCCTGGACCGGGCGGCGGTGGCGGGCTTGCGCAGACGTTGCGAATCTTCTAACCTACAACGACTCTCACTCGGGTAGCGTCCAGCCTACCCGATTCTTCACAGGAGATAGGGATGAGAACGAAACAACATTTTTTGATTGCGGCGGTAACCGCCGCGCTGTTGCTGATTGTGTCGGCTCCTTTCGCCGCCGCCCAGACCCTTCAGTCCATTACCATCATCCAGATCTATGATTTGAGTGAGCCCACGTCCATCGGCGTAGGTGCGCTCCGGCAATTTACCGCATATGGGAACTATTCTGACGGTAGCCAGCAGTATCTGACCCAGCAGGCCACCTGGACTTCGGCCGACACGGCCATCGCAACCGTGACGCCGACCATGGGCCTGGTTACCGCCGTGGGTGCGGGAACGACCAATATTAGCGCCACCTTCAACGGCATCACCGGGTCGAGCAGCCTTACCGTCATAGCGACGGCGCTTACCGCTATCGGCGTCACTCCCTCGGCGAGTTGGTCGTTGCAGGTCGGCGCGACGCTGCAGTTCAGCGCTACCGCGGAATACGGGGACGCAACCATAACCAACATTACGTCGACTTCGGCTTGGACTTCATCGGCGCCGACTGTTGCGACGGTCAGCTCCACCGGTCTGGTCACGGCAGTCGCAGCCGGCACAAGCACCATCACAGCGACATTTGGCGGACATAGCGGCAAGATGACGCTCACCGTCACTACCACCGCCCCCGCCAATGTTGGTCAGTGGGGCCCACCGCAAAGTTTGGGTATGCTCGCGATCCACGCCGCTCTCCTTAACACGGGAAAGGTTCTTCTCTGGGGCTACCCAGTCGGACGTTCCGGGGGGCCCTCGCCCGCTCGGCTATATGATCCAGTCGCCAACACCTTCACGGACGTAACCGTGCCGTGGCCCATCGATATCTTCTGCTCCGCCTTGGCTTTCCTGCCCAACGGCACGCTGCTGGTCGACGGCGGCACCGATGATGCGCAATTCCCGGCCGATTCCGGCATCACCAATACGACGTTTTTCACTCCCAGCACCGGCCTCTGGTCAACCGGGCCGGTGATGACTTACGCGCGTTGGTATCCGACCGTCCTGGCTATGCCCAATGGCACCATTCTCGCGGCCTCAGGAGCGGCCCAGAACGGAACGACCATCGAGAACGAGTTGGAAAGTTACAATCCCACCACGAATACATGGACGGTGTTGCCAACGTCCGCCAACATTACCCCACCTGTCGATCTCTATCCTCTCTTGATTGCTCTCGGCAACGGGAATGTGTTCTACCCAGCGCCTCGACCGAACAGCACGGTGTTCAATCCGAAAACCAACACTTGGTCTGCCGTCGCCAACATGAACTTTGGGACGCGTGACCATGCGGCTGCGGTTTTGGAACCTGGCGGGGAAGCGGTGATGATTGTGGGAGGAGCGGCCAACGACATTGGCGGCGGCGGTAGTCCCACCAATACCACGGAGACCATCAACCTCGCCGCAACCACCCCGGCATGGACCTACGGCACTCCCATGAACGTTGCGCGCTTCAACCACAACTTGCTCTATCTTGCGGACGGCAGCTTGCTGGTCGTAGGCGGCGACCAAAATCAGCATTACTCTTCGCCCGTGTTTCAATCCGAGCTGTACAGCTTTACGACCGGGAAATGGAGCCTGCTCCCAGCCCAGAGTGCGGTGCGTGCTTACCACTCGACCGCCCTGCTCCTGCCCGACGGCCGCGTGCTCTCTGCCGGCTCCGACAGCGGCCTGCCGCTCCAGAACACGTACGAAATTTACTCTCCCGCATACCTGTTCAACGGCGCGCGGCCGACCATCACCTCTTCGCCCAGTACCGTCAACTACGGAAAGCAGTTCACAGTCGTCACGCCCCAGGCGTCCAGCATCGGCAAAGTCGCCTTGCTCCGTCCGGGCACAACTACCCACGCTGTCCATATGGACGACAATCGTTATGTGCCTTTGAAATTTACCGTCGGATCCGGTCAGATCACCATAACCGCTCCGGCGCAGGCAAACCTGGCGCCCCCGGGCTACTACATGCTGGTCATTCTCAATGGCAAGGGAGTTCCTTCCGTCATGCCATTCGTGCAACTAGAGCAGTAAATCTATGCGTCCGTCGGAGTGGTTGGTGATACTGCCATCCTCTCCGGCGGACGCCTCGCATTCCCAGGGCTCGATCCGATGGTTTGACATCGGCTTCGATTTCGCTGGACTCCTCCGCGAACCGCCGCTCCCCCAGCAACTGTCCTGGATTGACGCGATCTCTCGTTGAACCCAATCCCCTAAATTACGGGGTTCTTCGATGCCACCTCTGAATCTGGCCAGTGGTTGCCAGACCGTCCCCTCGGTCGAAAGCAGCCCGTCCTTCAGCCGATTCGCTCCTTGCGACAGATCAATCGCGACGGTCGTTATTGAAGTCCCGCGATCCGAATTCCTTGTAAGGCGAACAAGAAATCATCGATGAGATTCAAATTGTCCCTGATGCTGTTCGCTCTGACCGCTGCTAGTGTGGGGCGGGCGCAGACCATGAAAACGGTTGCAGGTTTGAACACGGTCCAGTTCGGGAACATCGGGGCCACTGCGGCCCCAGATCCCACCATCGCCGTCGGAACACTTGAATTCTGCGAGCACGTCAACAGTGTTTACCAGTGCTGGTACAAGAACGGCCCGAACGCCCTTCAGCCGGTAAACTTCATGGGCAACACGTCTCCGAAAACTGACACCACAATCTGGAGCCAGAATGGGAACAATAGCGGAAACACTCCAAATTGCCCCACGGCCGACAGTCCCAACGCCCAGATGCTGCACGACAATGTGTACAACCGCTGGATTATGCAAAAGCGGATTCATTCCGCCCTTACAGCTCACGACTACATGTGCCTGGCGATCAGCAATGTGGAAGACGTGAGCCAGACCAGCCCGAGCTTCAATTGGTTTGCTTACGAGTTCGACTTGGACATGGTGATCCCTAAGAATGCGGAAGGGAACTATTACTATCCCGACTATCCCCAAGCAGGATTGTGGCAGACGTCTCAAAGCACGACGCCGCCTTACCCAGCGGCCAAAGATCAGGCGATGTGGATCGCCTATGATCTGCAGGACACCAACAACGCGGATAACACTAGCGGAATACTGGTTTGTGCCACGGACTTGGCCGGTCTTCGTGCCAGTACAAGCAATCCCTGGGTCAATAATTCGCATACACCAGCCTGTGTCGTCGCGTATCCGCTGACAGCGTACGATCCACGTGACAACTGGGTCCCCGCGAATAATTCGGACACGACCCCTCCCCTATCGTCGGATGGCGAGATGTTCACCTACATGATTGAGCCAGCGCGCGACGGGGTTAGCTATCTAACGGACCCGCTTCACACCCAAGGGTTTGAACAGTGGACAATTGACTGGACGGCCGCGACTCCTACTCCATCGTTCGTTAACAGTTGGGATCAGCCCTCGACGGAAACGACGGGCGATCAACTGGCGTGTTTCATTGCAACCAATTATTACGACACGGTCTGTGTTCCACAGCCGTCCACGGCGCAGACTGGAATTCACATCGATTCGGTGGGAGACCGCATGCAGCAGCACTTCCACTACACTTCCAACGGCGGTCAGGGTGGGATCTGGACTTCGGCGCACGCGATCCAAATCAACCCCAGCCAGACTCTGAATCAAACCGAAGCCGACCTGCGAGTTTTGCAGTGGAACACTGCTATCCCTCCCGCCATCGAGATTGCGGAGGACCGCCCAGTTACTGATCCCAGCGATCCGAACGCGTATGTTTTTTTGCCCAGCATCGCGCGCGATCGGGTGGGGAATCTACAAGGGATTCTGGGTGTATCGGGCGCAGGATCGACCGAGCATCCCGGGCTGGATGCCGTCTATTTGACGGCCGGTGCTTCGACATTGACAAGCTATGGATATATCGCTAGTCCGAGCACCGATGGGGATGCAGAAGGCACGAACCCGTCGAATTATCGCTGGGGAGACTGGTATGGAGCGGTTCTGGATCCCAGCGACTCTTGCACGGTGTGGGTGGTCGGAGAATACTTGCCNNCGCTGACGAATAACCAATCCATCACGCTCAACATCAGCAATGTCAGTGCAAGCGGGGATTTCGCTCAAACGAACACTTGCGGAGCTAGTCTGGCAGCTGCGGCGAGTTGCAATATCCAAGTGACCTTCACTCCCACGACGACAGGAACCCGTCAGGGGATGCTCACGGTTTCCGATGACGCCAGCAACAGTCCACAGACCGCGAACCTCACCGGTACGGGTGTTGTCTCTGCCCTGACTTTGACCCCGGGCAGTCTTTCATTTCTTCCCCAAGTGGTGGGCACGACCAGCACAGCACAGAACACAACCGTGACGAACATCGGGGGCACTCCGTTCACTATCGGTTCCATTGTGTCTAGTGGAGATTACGCCCAGAGCAATACCTGTTCGGGCGCGACATTGCAACCCAACGGGACTTGCGTGATCAGTGTAACTTTCGTCCCCTCGCTCACGGGTTCTGTCCCCGGCGAGGTAACCATCAACAACTCTCTTCCGAACACTCCATCGTTAGTGGGTGTCAGCGGAACTGGAGTGCCTCCGATTTTAATTGCACCAGCTGCGTTGGCGTTCGGCACTACGAACGTCGGAACAACCAGCCCTCCTCGCATCGTCACGCTGACCAACAATAGTTCTTCCGGGTTCAATTTGACATTCAGCGCCAGTGGAAACTTTAACGCGGCGGGAAGTGGGTCAAGGGGTTGCGGAACAACCATGGCGGCGGCGAGCTCGTGCACGTTAAGCGTGACCTTCACACCGACAGCCCTCGGATCGATACGCGGTGGAGTCGCGGTGGGTTACAACGGTGCTTTCAGTCCGCAGGTGGTGAGTCTGTCCGGAACCGGAGCCGGCGGGTCAAACGGACCTCTCCGCTCCTCGCTCAAGATCATCAATATTCCCGCCACGGTTGTAAACACGACGAGTGCTGCCCAATCGGTCACNNGTCGCGAGCGGCGACTATTTTTTGGCAACGGCTAGAACGCCCTGCGGAGGAGCGCTCGCGCCAGGCGCGAGATGTACCGTGGCGGTCAGGTTCAGTCCGACCCTGCCGGGCAACATCAGCGGGTCGATAACTTTCACGGACAACGCATCGGTGGGCACGCAAGTCCTTCCCATTTCCGGGCTTGCCGTCTTGCCCATGACCTTGTCTCCCCTTTCGCTGACTTTCAGCCCGCAGGGAGTGGGCACGACCAGTCCGGCACAGGTCGTGACTTTGACCAACAACCAGAGCATTTCTTTGACACTCCAATCGATTCTTGCCAGTGGCGAATACGTAGTCAGCACCGCCGGTTCGAATCCTTGTGCGCTCGATAGCATCCCCGCTCTGGGATCATGCACCATTGGAATTGCCTTTAGCCCCAGCGCGACGGGCACCATCAACGGCGTGTTGACGGTCGCGCATAATGCGGCGGGTAGTCCGCAAGAAGTTTCTTTGACCGGGACCGGCCAGTAGCTACGGGACCGGTGAGACTGTTTCGATCATTTCGCTTGTACATAGTTCAGTGAAGACGTGCCAAATTCCCGTCAAAGGCGGGGGTGGCCGAACAAAATAGCTTTGGGGGGGAACACTGTAATGCGCTCCATTCTCGGGTCGGTCGTGGTTCGTGCAGTCCTGCTCTTTCTTGTGGGTTTGGTGCCGCTTGCATTGGGGCAGAATCCGGTTCCGTTGGTCAATTTGCCCGTGGTGCCCGGAGCGGTCACGCCGGGAAGCGCGGG
>PMXH01000512.1:33375-69594 GCA_003165855.1 Acidobacteriaceae bacterium
GGAGACTTCAATGGCGACGGCTTCCTGGATCTCGCCGTGGCCAATTCCACCGCCAATACGGTTTCGGTGCTGCTGGGTAACGGCAACGGCACGTTTCAAGCAAAGCAAGACTTTTCCACCGGCACGGGCACACAGACTCCAGTGTGGCTCGCGGTTGGCGATTTCAACGGGGACGGAAAGCTCGATTTGGCGGTGGCTAACGAGGCCTCAAATACGATTTCCATTTTCCTGGGCAACGGCGACGGGACGTTTACCTTAAAGTCCTCTCCCGTGGTGGCCACCGGCCCAAACTCGGTCGCAGTTGGAGACTTCAATGGCGACGGCTTCCTGGATCTCGCCGTGGCGAGTCCCATCGCCAACAGCGTGTCTGTTCTTCTGGGCAATGGAGACGGAACTTTCCAGGCCGGCCAGGTTCTGGCTAACATCAAGTCCGCTCCGCACTCCGTGACCGTGGCAGATTTCAACGGCAACTGGCTTCTCGATCTGGCGATTTGCAACGAAACCTCCGACACCACAGTGCTCGGGTTTGGAAACGGAAATGGCACGTTCCAAACTCCGCTGGAGAATTACTCGACCGGAACCGCTCCCGCCATAGAAGTCGTGGGCGACCTGAATGGCGACGGTTACCTCGATCTGATCACCAACAACGTCAACTCGCAGGGTACGTTCTCCTATCTCCTCGGCAACGGAGACGGCACATTCCAGTTCCACATTAATTACGGGACCGGCGCCGGTCCGCTGGGATTGGCGGTGGGTGACTTCAATAACGACGGAAGGCTCGATATCGCGGTGGCAGCCAGTACCGAGAATACGACCGGTGCAGTAACCATTATGTCTCAGGTCCCGGCGGTCACTGCTTCGCCTGCAAGCCTGGCATTCGCCACCACACCGGTCGGGATTACCAGCGCCAGCCAGAATCTGGTCATCACCGATAACACAAGCAAATCCGTAACCATCAATAGCATCGTGGCGTCGGGAGATTTTGCTACGACAGGCACCTGCAAGTCGATTGCCTCGCTCGGCAGTTGCACGATCAGTGTGACCTTCACCCCCACGGCTACGGGAACGCGAACGGGTACGATCACCATCACGGATAGCGCCGTCGCTACCCCTGTGGTGGTAAATTTGACTGGAGCCGGCATCGCTCAGGTCCAGTTAAGTCCGGTGACCTACAACTTTGGCAACGTAACCATTGGCAGCCAAGCGACGGAGATGTTCGCCTTGCAAAACAATCTTAAGACCGCAATTAGCATTTCCTCCATTAATGTAGCCAGCGCCAGCGGTGAGTTCTCGCAACAGTCCACCAGTTGCGGAGCCCAACTGGCAGGGAGGGCCAAGTGCGCGATCACCATTGCCTTCACCCCGACCAAGGCGGGCAACGTGAGCGGGACCCTCACCGTAACGGACTCGGCACTTGGAAATACGCAGAAGGCGACGTTTAAAGGAGCGGGCGTCCAGTGAGCCAATCCGACGTACTCCAAGAGACGCAAGGCCAGAGTACCCAGGCGCAAAACGGCAAGATAGCCGTGCTCTACATCGCGGGCTCGGGGCGCAGCGGAACTACCCTTCTCGCTCGGCTCCTCGGCGAAGTCGAAGGGTTTGTCAATATTGGGGAAGCTGCACGCTATCTTTTCGACGTCAACATCAGGGCTAGAGACTTTCCCTGCGGCTGTGGCTCTGCCTTGTCCAGTTGTTCGTTCTGGAAGGATAAGATCCGGGCCATTCCGGCGAACCTGGTGCAGCAAGCTTCCGAACTGGTGCGCATTCGCAAGTTTCCGTCCTTGCTCATGGCGTCGGGCCACTCGGGAAACCCGGAGGCCTACCGGCCAGTTCTCGATGCGTTGGCTGAAATGTACCGGGCGGTCGCGCGCGAGACCGGTTGCAGGGTGATTGTCGATTCCTCCAAGAATCCTGCCAACGCATTATTGGCCAGCCTTATACCCGAGGTTGAGCTGCATGTGTTGCACGTCGTCCGGAATCCGCACAGAGTAGTTGCGAGTTGGGCCAAGAAGAAGGGATATCTCAAAGCCCACCCGCGGCGCAAAGTGATTGCCTGGTGGTGGTCCTTCAATCTTCTTTCGGAGGCTCTGAAGCTAAGGGCGCGCAGCTACCGGCTTTTGCGCTACGAGGACTTTGTGCGGGAACCTGAGAAGCGCATGCAGGAGATTACGGCGGACGTCGTGGGCACTGCTCCTGCCATGCCGTTTCTCAACGGAACCGAGGCCAGGGTGCAGCTGCAACACGATCTCGGCGGCAACCCGGATAAACTGGGCGGCGGAAGGATAAACATCGTCGATACCAGCGACTCAGCCGGGGGCTCACGCAATTGGCTGGTGAACCTGACCACGTTTCCGTTATTGCTGCGATATCAGTATTTGCCCAGCCATCGCTCGTAGGTGCCGGAATGCAGTTCCCGCGCCGAAGTTGCTCATCTCTTCCGCTTACTATGTTACGCACATTCACGATTGACTTGCCTACCTTGGTATCAAGGGTGCCGTCGCTGTATTTTCTGGGATCTCTAGGAGAAGAAGAATGAGGCTTCGATTCTTGCTGGCCATATCGGTTCTTATGCTCACGTCCGTGGGCTTCGGCCAGAACGGCACCATGACTGTCATTACCGGGCTGAACACGGTTCAGGAGCACCTGGGATCGTCGGCCGCTCCGGATCCCACTATCGCGGTGGGAACACTTGATTTCTGCGAGCACGTCAACAGCGCTTACCAGTGCTGGTACAAGAGCGGCCCCAACGCCTTTCAACCGATAAACTTCATGGGCAATACGTCTCCCAAAGCTGACACCTCAATATGGAGCCAGAATGGGAACAATGGTGGAAATACTCCAAACTGCCCCACGGCGAACAGTCCCAACGCCCAGCTGCTGCACGACAACGTATACAACCGCTGGATTCTGCAGAAGCGAATCGATTCCGCCATCAACGGGCATGAGTACCTGTGCGTAGCGATCAGCAATGTGGAAGATGTGAGTCAGACCAACCCGAGCTTCAATTGGTTTGCTTACGAGTTCGACTTGGACACGGTGATACCCAAGAATGCGAAAGGGAACTATTACTATCCGGACTATCCCCAAGCGGGATTGTGGCAGGCGTCCCAGACTACTGCGCCGCCGTACCCAGCGGCCAAGAACCAGGCAATGTGGATCACGTATGACCTGCAGGATATCAACAATGCTTACAACATCAACGGTGTGCTGGTCTGTGCCGTGGATTTAGCCGGCCTTCGGGCCAGTACTGGTAATCCCTGGACCAACAAGTCACATACTCCGGCCTGTGCTGTCGCTCACGCGCTGACCGCCTACAATCAACGCCGGAGTTGGATGCCGGCGAACAATTCGGACACGACTCCACCCATTACCAACGATGGAGAGATGTTCACATACGTGATCGAACCCGCGCACAATCATGGCTATCTAACCAGCCCGAGCGCTACGCAGGCGGTCGAACAGTGGACGATTAGTTGGACAGCGGCTGTTCCAAAGGCAACCTTCGTGAATGGTTGGAATCTTCCCTCGACGGAAAAGACGGGCGATCAACTGGCGTGTTTCATCGCAACCAACTATTACGACACGGTTTGCATTCCGCAGCCGTCCACGGCGAAGACTGGAATCTACATCGATTCGGTGGGAGACCGCATGCAGCAGCTCTTCCACTACACCTCCAATGGCGGTCAGGGTGGGATCTGGACTTCGGCGCACACCATCCAAATCAACCCCAGCCAGGTTCTGAATCAAACCGAGGCCGATCTACGGATTCTGCATTGGAGCACCACCGTTCCCCCCACGATCCAGGTGGCTGCCGATTATCCGGTCAAGGATCCGCTCGATCCGAGTGCCTATGTTTCTCTCCCTAGTGTGGCGCGTGACCAGGTGGGGAATCTGCAGGGAATTCTGAACGTATCGGGTGCGGGATCGAACGAGCATCCTGGGCTGGATAGTTTGTATATGATCCCCAGCACGTCAACCGTGGGGAGCTATGGATTCATCGCCAACCCAAACACCGACGGCGACGCGGAGGACACAGACCCGGCAGACTATCGCTGGGGAGACTGGGATGGAGCAGTTCTGGATCCGAGCGACTCCTGTACGGTGTGGGTGGTGGGAGAATACTTGCCCGTCAACCGCACCTCTTCACCTGATTGGTACACGGCGATTGCTCAACTGCCCCCCTTGAGCAGTTGCAGCGCCGCCGCGGTCCGATAGAGCCCTCAGACATTCTTGAACAAAACGATTCACTGGCACGTTCGTGCCATCGACAGCTCTGGCTTCATTCGGCAAAAATACGTTACGCGTTCTTCCTGTCCAGCAGACGCCGTATCTTCAAGTAAGCCCAGACTTCCAGACGTAATGAGGGATCGTCCAGCTATGCCAGTAATGGTTCCTGAGGGTCGTGGTTTCGGTTACCACCATGATGGAGCTAACGCTCCGGTCATGGATTGTCGTGTTCGTTCTCTGGGCATGGCGGTTACGGTGTTGATGCTCGTATCGGTATTTTTGTGTCCGGCGCTCCTGTTTGGCCAGACCCCCGTTCCCACGTACCACGCGGACTACACGCGCAGCGGACTGTACGGTTCAGAAGCCCTGCTGACTCCAAGCAACGTTAATCCCGTACAGTTTGGCAAGCAGTTCTCTTACAGCGTCGATGGCTTTGTTGTGGGTCAGCCGCTTTACATGCCGAACGTGACCATTGACTCCGCTGTGCACAACGTCGTGTACGTTGCGACTCAGCACGACAGCGTCTACGCCTTTGACGCCGACAATTTGGGCTCCGGGGCGCCGTTGTGGCATGTGAGTCTGATCAACCCGAGCGCTGGCGTCACCACCGTAACAATTGCCGAACAGGGTTGCCCATCGACGGGGTTCGTGGAAAACGGCATCATGGGGACTCCCGTCATCTCCACTACGACAGGAACGATTTATTTCGTAGCCAAGACTCAAGAAGTCTCTGGGAGCACCACGAGTTACGTCTTTCGCGTGCATGCGCTGGACATTACGACCGGGCTGGAACAGTTTGGCGCACCGGTGGTCGTCAGTGCTTCCATAATCGCACCCGATGGCAACACCGTGACCTTTCAGCCTCAGAAAATAATGCAGAGACCCGCCCTCCTGCTGCAAAACGATGTGCTTTACATCGGATTTGGATCGAACGGCTGTGACTTCAGCGCGGATGGATGGCTTTTCGCTTTTGATTCCGGTATTGCGTCCGGGTTGTTTCAGCAGCTTGCCGTCTTGAACACCGCCCCAGACCAGACCTACGGAGCTTCCCTTTGGCAGAGTGGGGGAGGGCTGGCAGGCGACGGCAATGGAAACGTCTTTTTCTCCACCGCAAATGGCACGTTCGACTTCTCCACCGGTGGCCCCGATCTCGGCGACAGCGTTATCAGAACGGGTTATGCGGCAGGTGGACTGAACGTGGATGACTACTTCACGCCCTTCGACCAGGCCAATATGGCGGCCAAGGATCTCGATCTGGGATCCGGAGGGCCCCTGGTTCTGCTCTCACAGCCCGGGCCGTATCCGAATTTGCTGGTGGCGGCGGGAAAGACTGGAACTATTTATTTGTTGAACCAGGACAACCTGGGTGGTTATAACCCGCTGAACAACAACCAAATCTTGCAGTCGCTTCCGAGTGCGGTGGGACCGTTCTTCAGCACTCCTGTTTATTGGAATAGCAGTGTCTATTTTGCGGCCAACGCCGACTACCTCAAGGCATTCAGTTTGAGCAATGGACTGCTTTCAACCTCGCCGACGGTGGTTTCAAGGGGCATTAGTTCAGGAGGCACCCCCGTAATCTCAGCGAACGGGAGCACCAACGGCATCCTGTGGATAGTGGCCAATCCGTCCCAGCCCATACTGCAGGCGATGAACGCCGCAAATCTTACACCCCTATATAACTCCGCCCAGGTGGTCGGCCGGGACGTACTCGGGGCGACCGCTCATTTCACCACGCCGATGGTCGCGAACGGCAGAGTTTACGTCGGAACCGAAACTCAGCTGGTCGCCTATGGGTTGTTCCCAATCCTGACAGTCACAGGCGGCAATGGCCAGAGCGGAGCCGTTGCAACCACTTTACCGCAGCTCTTACAGATACAAGCGCTTAACAGTGTGCACGCACCAGTTCCAGGCGTGGTTGTCTCTTTCAGTGACGGCGGGGCGGGCGGTAAATTCAGCAGTCCAACGGCGACCACTGACAGCACGGGTACGGCCAGCACAAGTTACACTTTGCCGACGAAGGTGGGAAGTGTCTCCATCACGGCTACGGCAACGGCGTACTCTTCCACCAGTCTTACGGCCACCGCGCTTGCCGGCCCACCGACAACCATCGGACTAGTATCTGGTGGTGCGCAAAGTGGAACCGTAGCCACGCAACTTCCTGCGCCGATAGTGGTGCGGCTCCTCGATACCTACGGCAACGACGTGCCGGGTGTGCCTGTCCAGTTCAGTGACAACAGCGCCGGCGGGATCTTCTCCCCGAATACTGTGTCGACCGGCTCCAACGGCGAAGCGACCGTCTACTACACGCTTCCCACGGTGGCAAAGGTGCTCAGCCTGTCCGCTACTTACTCCAGTCTCAAGGTCAACTTCGGCGAGACCTCTGTGGCGGGCAGTCCCACAACCATGAAGATTGGCTCTGGGAATAATCAATCGGCGCCCCCCAACACCCAACTGCCGAAGCCGATGGTCGTTCTGGTCAGCGATCAGTATGGGAACCCGGTGTCGGGAGTCAGCGTAACCTTCTCGGACAATGGCGCCCATGGAACGTTCTCTGCGACTTCGGTGATAACCGTTCATGGACAAGCCAGCGTGAACTACACCACCGGGTCCCAACCTGGTCCGATTACCATCACGGCGTCAGTTCCTGGCGTGACTCCAGCGACGTTTCATCAGACCGTCCAGTAGGGTGCTGGTTCCCGAGATTCGCCGTGAATCCGAACTCTTTTGACCGAACGCTGCATTTTGTAGTCTTCCCCGGTTTTGGGAATTTCATTACTCTGTGAAATGCCTCAGGAGTAACAACATTCGAATGCGCAGAACATATCTCCCTTGGCTGGGGGCGGTAATTGCCATCCTTTCCTGCCCAGTGAACCGGGCCAAGGCTCAAGTACTGAGTCCGATCAGTCTGTCGTTTGGAAACTCAGTCATCAACACGACCTCTTCTCGAGCGGTTACTTTGACCAACAATCGGAACGGATCGTTGACCATCAGCAGCATTTCCGCCTCGGGAGAGTTCACGGAGTCTTCCAACTGCCCAACGGTATTGTTTCCTAGCGCGCGTTGCACCATCATGGTCACATTCGCGCCAACCACTCTAGGTCCACTGACGGGGACACTGACAGTAAACGATAATGCCTCGAGTAGTCCCCAAACTGCCGCGTTAAACGGGAATGGAGTTCCTTCCGTCGCCGTACAACCCAGTTCGCTGGTACTCGGAAACCAGCTCGTCGGTACGGCCAGCCTGGCTCAGGTCGTTACCTTAGAGAACTATCAGACCGTGCCGCTCGAGATAAGCGGAATCTCGACTTCAGAGGATTTTTCACAGAACACAGATTGTCCCTTGGCACCCCGCACTTTGGCCGCGGAATCTTCCTGCACAATTAATGTTGCATTCACCCCTACCTCAGCAGGGGCGTTGACGGGTACGGTTACGGTGAGCGATAACGCGGTAGTTTCTCCACAGGTCCAGTTAAGCGGAACCGGAGTGGCTAGCCAGCTTGGCAGCATCTCAGATGTGAATATCGCGACTTGCCCACCTGGATCGGTGCCCGGAGTCTGTTACGGCTTAACGGTTTCCTGCCCAGCCGTCGCCGATGTGCACGCCAACTTCGAACTATCGCTAGCCAACAATCCGATCGGCACCATGGTTCTGACCTCAGGCGGAAATGGGACGAGCCTGTGGGAGGCAGACGTGTACGGGCCCTACGCCATCGACAACCTGCTGAATGCGGGATATTCGGTTGTGCAAATAGTTTGGCTTCCACCTTACGGCTGGCAGGTCGGGCCTGGCGGGATGGTGGCCGTTGCATGTCGCCCGGCCACGCTGATCAATTGGATTTACAGCAACATTCATCAAAACGGAGCCTCTGCGCCCATGTGTGCGGCGGGAACCTCCAGCGGGGCAGAGCAAATCGGACTCGGCATGGCCCGCTACGGGCTGAGTTCCATCTTGGCGATGGCCGAGATGATAAGTGGTCCCCCATTTTCCCGTGAAGACATCGCCTGCGAATGTAATCAACCCAATTTGCCCGATCCGTGCAACAACTCGACGCTACCTCAATGCCTCGGCGCTGGAGATGCCGCCCGGTTCGTTGATCCGGTGTATTCGTCGCCCATCTGCTCTCAAGCGACCAAATCGCAGAGCACAAAGAACCAGGCCGCTTTCCTTTTGGACAGCATTCTTTCTCCGAACGCCACACTCGATTATCCGGCCACTTACGTTAACTTTGTCTTCGGCGGCCTGGATACCAGCCTCTCGCCTGTGATGGGGCAAGAGTACCAGCAGGCCATAACCAGCAGCACAGGTCTAGCCTGCGTCGCGAGCGCGCCTCACGAGCTATTAAGCGTATTGGCTGGTGCTCAACAAGTGTCTAACGATTTAATTAGCGGGTGTCACTTACCTGGCTCGAACAAAAAATAGACGATTGCCGACGTTCCTGTTTCTTGGCGGGGATTTCCCTATAGGTTGACCAAATTGGGAAGCAACCAGCCGAGACGGTTCTTGGTTAGAATTTGTTCCGTTTCGCTTCACACTCAACACCCAAGCCGCGCCCAGCGCGGCTTTTTCTTTTTCTCGACGAGCCCTGTCCTCTCGGCCACTGTCCCAGAACGGATTCCGAGTGCACTTCCGACACGTTGTTATGCGCGCTGCCTGCTGATAAAAATGGCTTAAGTTCGCTGGATTATGAAATGCGGGGTTTGAAGCGTCGGGGACGCTGGCCGTTCTTCGCCGCCGGGATAAGCACCATTCATCGCACTAAAACCTAAACGTTAAGACATGCCACGTCGTCATTCGAAAATCTATGAGGTGTTGTGTGAAGCACTGGACTACTACGTTCTTTCGCGTTGGGTTGGTTGTTGTTCTAAGCCTGTTCCTGCTGTCAGTGGATGGATTTGGCCAGGCCAGTGTCAATGAGAGTCTCGAGACGAATTTTCTCTACGTAGACGCAGCCAAGGGATCGGATTCGAATCCGGGGACGCAGCAATTACCCTTGAAGACCATCGGGGCGGCGGCGGGATTAGCAGTTTCTGAGAACCACAAAAACATCGGAACCCGGATCACCATCAATCCTGGAATCTATCGTGAAAGTATCTCCATGATTCGGATTGGCGGCGATACCTCAATGCCCATTACTTTTCAGGCCGCGACGAATGGCACGGTCTTCGTGAGCGGAGCCGTGCAATATACGAATTGGCAGACCGATAGCCAAAACTCCGCGGCTTATCAAAACTCTTGGCCCAACCAGTGGGGCTTATGCCCTCCGCTTGCCGGCGGTGTGCGCTGGAGCGGTTCGGGGCCATTGCAGCAGGACATTGTGCTTCGTCAGGAAATGATCTTCGTAAACGGGACACCCCTTACACAAGTGCTGGCGTCGGGGCAGATGCAACCAGGCACGTTCTACGTCAACAATACCGCGGAGTTGGTCTATATCTGGCCGGCTGCGGGAACTGACATGAACACGGCTGACGTCGAAGTGGCAACGCTTCCTTCGCTCCTCAATATCGAGGGAAAATCTAATATCGTGGCGCGCGGCCTCACGTTCGAATACGCGAACACCTGTCGCGAGAATCCTGCCGTTAGCGTTGCCGGGGATTCCACCAACATTCTCTTTGATACCGACAGCTTTCTCTGGAACAACGCTAGCGGATTCTACGTGGGCAACCCGGGCACGAGCAACTTTACCGTGCAGAACGCTGTAGCCAATCATAATGGACAGGACGGCTTCTCCTCCGGCGAGAGCTTGAACGGGCAGTACACGAACATAACCAGCAATTACAACAACTGGCGAGGCGCTCAAGGTGCTTACTACGCGTGGGACAGCGCGGGTGGCCACTTTTTCGCGGCCCACCATGACACCGTCTCGCAATATGTCAGCGCCTACAACCAGACGCACGGCGTCCATTGGGATACCGATGTCGCAAACATTAAGGCTAGCAACGTGACCTCGGCAGGCAACCTGCTCGATGGCATATTCTTCGAAGTCGTGGAAGGCCCGAACTCGGTGTCGAACAGCTATGTGTGTAGCAACAACCTACAGACGAACGACGATAGTCCGTTTGCCGGCGGCCTGGAACTTCGCAACGCCGAACAAATTACGATCACCGGCAGCAAACTGTATAACAATGGCGCCAGTCAAATTAACATCCAGGGAACTGCGGGCGGAATCACGACTTATAACTGGCAAACCGGCCTGAACTTTACCGCTATAACCCAGCAATTCACTCATACCAACAACGTACTCGAAGGTGTCGGCAGCAGCCAGCAAGTGTTCCATGATACCTACCTGGGCGGGTCCGATTGGACGGATTTCCAGACCACTCTCAACTCCGAAAACAATACTTGGTGGAACGTGTCGAACACGAGCGCTTTTGCGGTGCCTTCTCCAAAGCCAGGGACCAAGGATTTGTTCTCCAGTTGGGAATCGCTGACTGGCCAAGATGCCAGCTCTTATTGGAAAACGCCCGCGGCGAACGCATTCAACTCGTGCAACATCTCCGTGGACAAACCAGACTACTGGATCATCGCCGACAGCGCCTCACACACCATCGCGAATGGAACGGCCACGTTTACGGTGAGCCTTGTTCCGATCGGTACTTTCACCGGAAGCGCCAAGTTGACCTTTGATGGAGTCACCGAGGTCAAGGGACTTTCCGCCAAGCTATCAGCGACTTCCGCCACGATTCCTGGATCGGCGTCGCTGGTTGTGACCTCCGTTAACGCTGCTGCGGGAACCTATCCGATTACCATCGTCGCGAATAGCGGTAGCACAACCCACACCATGACTGCCTCGTTGGTCGTACCGTAACTGGTTCGCCGAGAACAGTTCGACGAGAACAATACAGGTAAGGCAAGAGTCTATTGGGCCCAGCAAACAACTGGGCCCGCTTCGGTCTTGATCAGCTGAAAGAGGTTATCGCGTCCGCTCAGTTGGACGGCTTCACCTGGATTTTCGCCATCATTCCGCCGTCTTCGTGAGCCGCAATGTGACAGTGGTAAACAAACGTGCCCACGCTTTCCGGATCACGGAAATCCAGACGAATCGTCACGCTGTGGTAGGGGCCGGTTCCGGTCCAGGCAGGAATCTGCACCGTGTCTAGCACCTCCGGCGTCGCCAGCTTCACCTTGTCTCTTGCGACCACGATGAAATGCACCTGATGGATGTGAAAGGCGTGCACCTCCTCGGCCTGATTTTCGATGGTCCAATCCTCGACCGCACCCTGGGTGGTCACAATCGCGGGCGGTTCCCCAGGCTCGAACACCTGCGGGGTTTGGCCATCTACCGTGATGTAATACTCGATGTTGTTGATGTCCGTCAGATTCTCAGAGAAATAAAGCCCTCTCTGCGTGGTCGCAGTCGCGTTCAGCAACCCAGCGAATCGCGTGACCTCGGACTCGGTGCTAATCGCTGGAATCTTGTGCGCAGCCTTCGACGCGCCGGCAGTGGGCACGATGTTTGCAATTAACGCGGGCGGGTTTGAAACACCATCCTTGCCCGTGCTTACGCCCAGTGTGACCAGTGCGCCGGTTTGTCCGGCAGCGGGCCCTTGCACGATGAATTCAGCACGTCCGGCGGGAGGCAGCCCGATCTGGTTCGTCACAATGTCGGTCTTGACCGGGGTGCCGTCCAGGGCCACAACGGTTACCTTCTGCGGCTTACCATTGATCTGCACTTGCAGGTTCTCGAAGGTCTCGCCTTCAGCATTCGCCACCCGCCAGAACTGCTTTTCCGACGGCTGCATATTGATGACCGGAGCTGGCGACCCGGCGGGAACGAAGTTGATGGTGGTATTGAGCGCGCTTCCTTGATATTGATCGCGCAACACAAATACGTGTTCGGTTAGCCCCGCGACCTCCGGCTTGATCTTTTCGATCCCTTCCACGATCAGCGCTCCGGAAGCTCCGCCCATGATCTGGGTTTGGGTCAAGCCATGTGGGTGAGGATGGTACCAATACAAACCTGGCGGCTCATCGGCTGGAATCTGAACGTGATAAGTGAATGTCGGGTCACCGGGATTGATCAGCGTAAAGATCGTTTCATCTTGATGGCACTTGGGCGGCAGATTCATTCCGTGGAAGTGAATGTTGCTGGAGAATGACGTCATTTCACCGTTACAGTCCGGGTCGGCCACAGCCGCGATCGAGTGGTGCATGTGCCGTTGAGCATCGGAGGCGAAGAACGTCTGAATCTGGTTGCTGAAGTTGAGAACCAGTTGGTCCCCGGGATTCACTTCCAGCGTAGGCGCTTCGGTGCTGCCTTGCGGATAGGCAAAGCAGTACATGATGAGCCCGCTCGAATTCAGAAAACTGCCCATGGTGATGCCGGCAGTCAAGACGCCATTCTGACTGTAGACCGCAAGCGGGTCTTGAACGGTGCTCCCGGCAGGCGGTCTCGCTGGACAAATCTGGCTCGATCCCGCCAAACAGAATGCAGCCATGAAGACCGTGATGAAAACGGACCCGCGAGCAAGTTTTGTATCGAACATGAGTGCCTTCCAGGAGGATTCTTTGAGGGAGGGATTACAGCGACCGTAAAGACATTTTACCCATGTAATAGTGTCACTCGCTAGAGTCTTACGACTCTAGCCGAGGCGCGGCAAATCACGGAAACCCTCACGCTCAACTGCGGGAGCGCCGGATGCAGAGGTGCCGAAGTCGTGACTGGGGAAGTTTTGTTTTGGTCGGCAATAGATTGATAATAGAATTGCACACCTTGGAAACCGCGAGAGAACATCGATGAGTAAGACTGCGACAGCGGGAGTATTGCTTATCGCCGCGGTGGCGTTTGCGGCGGGCTATCTTATTCACGGCAGGAAGCCGACCGAAACCAAACGCGTTCTCTACTACGTCGACCCCATGCATCCCTCCTACCGCTCGGACAAGCCGGGCATCGCACCCGACTGCGGCATGGCGTTGGTGCCGGTCTATGAAGGGCAGCGCCTCGCGGATCAGCTTCAGCTGGCGCCCAACGCCATCTTCGTCGATGGCGGAGCGCAAAAACTCACCGCGGTACGCGTCGAAACAGTGGCCAAGACTTCGGGAACTCAGTTGATTCGGACCACGGGGAGGGTGGAGCCTGACGAGAATCGCCTCTATCGGCTGACGGCGGCAACTGAAGGGCAGGTGCGATCGCTGGGAAACAATGCGGCCGGAACCATGGTGAACAAGGGCGAGACGTTGGCGACTTTCTTCAGCCTCGAATTGCGTGGCGTGGAGCGAGGGTACATAGGTGCCGCGCAGGTGGGCCAGCAGGACAACGTTGAACAGGCGAACCTGAAGATTAGCGAAGACCAGCTGCGCGCATTCGGCATGAGCGAAGAGCAGATCAGGGAAGTGGCAAAGTCCCATGAATACGTCTCGGACATCAAGATTGTCTCTCCGGCTGACGGGATCGTGATCTCGCGGGATATCAGCCTGCAACAAAGATTTCAGGCGCAAGCCGAGTTCTACCGCATCGCGGACCTAAGCAAGGTTTGGATCATCGCGGACGTTTCCAGTGATCAGGCGGGAATTCTACCTCCGGGAACACGCGCCTCCGTGACCGTCGCGGGATTGAACCACACCCTGCACGCGGTTGTCAGCAATTCCATTCCGCTTTTTGATCCAGTTTCGAGAACACTCAAGGTCCGCCTTGAAGCCGATAATCCGGGTCTGGTCTTGCGGCCGGACATGCTGGTGGACGTGGAGTTCACCGCTCCATCTCCTGCAAATGTCTCGGTCCCGGCCGAAGCGGTCATCGACAGCGGACAGCGTAAGGTCGTCTATGTCGAGACTGGAACGGACCTTTTTGAACCACGCCCGGTGGAGGTCGGCGAGGCCTACAACGGTCGTGTGGTCATCGTTCGTG
The DNA here is from genome assembly GCA_003165855.1 of Acidobacteriaceae bacterium. Taxonomy (GTDB): domain Bacteria; phylum Acidobacteriota; class Terriglobia; order Terriglobales; family Acidobacteriaceae; genus Sulfotelmatobacter. The sequence continues at coordinate 47,448 of PMXH01000512.1, forward strand.
GTTTGCAGGTGGGGGACCGCGTTGTCACTTCAGGCACTTTTCTCATCGACTCAGAGAGCCGCATGAGGTCGACAACCACCCAGCATGATTAACCACGTCATCGACTTCTCGGTACGAAACAAGCTCTTGGTCTTCTTGCTGGTGGCAGGAGCGTGCTTGTGGGGTGCATGGTCGATGGCGAACATGCCATTGGATGCACTCCCGGATCTGAGCGAGACTCAGGTCATCATCCTCTCGCGGTGGGACCGCAGCCCGGACGTTCTCGAAGATCAAGTCACCTATCCCATCATCTCCGCCATGACCGGAGCGCCAAGAGTGCGTACGGTGCGTGGCATCTCTGACTTCGGCTTCTCCTACGTGTACGTAATCTTCGAAGAGGGCACCGACATCTATTGGGCGCGCTCCAGAACCCTCGAATATCTCTCGGCAGTAGTGCCAAGATTGCCCGAAGGAGTGAAAACGGAGATCGGCCCTGACGCCACCGGGCTGGGCTGGATCTTTCAATACGTATTGCGGGATGACTCGAAACAGCACAGCTTGGCGGAGCTGCGCTCCTATCAGGATTGGAATCTCAAGTATTACCTGAAGGCGGTGCCCGGCGTCGCAGAGGTCGCTTCGGTCGGAGGATTCACTCAGCAGTATCAGGTGAATGTCGATCCGAATCGCTTGCGGTCCTATGGGATTCCGCTTTCCCGTGTGGTTGACGCTGTCCGCGAAAGCAACAACGAAACCGGGGCGCGCCTGCTCGATTTCGGCGGCGCGGAATACATGATTCGTGGACACGGCTACGTGAAGTCCGCGAAGGACCTGGAAGAAACCGAACTGACTGCGGAGAATGGCACCCCGATCCGCATCAAGGATGTAGGACGGGTCGTGCTGGGACCGGATTTGCGGCGCGGCGTGACCGATTTCGATGGTAACGGGGAAGCGGTCTCCGGCATCGTTGTCATGCGCGAAGGCTACAACGCTCTCGATGTCATCCATGGCGTCAAGGCCCGGCTGCAAGAGATCGCGCCGGGCATGCCAAAGGGTGTAAAAGTCGTACCCGTGTACGACCGCTCGGATCTGATACGTCGCGCGATCTCTAACACTTCAACCACGCTGATCGAAGTGGTACTGACGGTGGTTGCCATCATCCTGATTTTCCTCTGGGACTTTCCTAGCGCGGTTATTCCTGTGATTACGATTCCGATCGCCATCGTATTCACTTTTATTCCACTGCGTTACACCGGTTCGAGCATCAACGTGATGTCGCTAGCCGGGATTGCGATTGCCTGCGGCGCTCTGGTGGATGCGGCCATCGTGGTCGTCGAGCAGACACAGAAGCGGCTGGAGGTCTATCAGCGTTCCGGCAAACCGTTCGCCCCTGAGCAAGTGGTCTTGGAAGCGGTGAAGGAAGTCGCTGGCCCCACTTTCTTTGCTCTCCTCGTGATCGCGGCAGCGTTTTTGCCGGTGCTCGTCCTCGAAGGACAAGAGGGTAAACTCTTTCGGCCGCTGGCCTATAGCAAGACTTTCGCGATGCTGGGAGCTGCGATACTGGCGATCACACTCGATCCTGCACTGCGCTTGTGGCTGACCCGCCGTAATACCACGATGGCGGGAGGATGGCTGCCGGCATCTTGGTTTAGCGGACGAATCCGTGCCGAAGAGGATCACCCCATCACAGGTCCATTGATCCGGCTCTATGACCCGATCGTCCGTTGGAGCCTGCGCTGGAAAAAACAGGTGATCGGCGGAGCGGTCCTCCTGGTGGTCCTGACCATTCCGTTGTTCTGGATCATCGGCTCCGAGTTCATGCCACAAGTGGATGAGGGGGCGTTGCTGTACATGCCCAGCACGATGCCCGGAATTTCGATCGAGCAGGCGCAGAAGCTTCTACAGCTAACCGATCGCATTCTGGCCCAATTTCCAGAAGTGGAGCATGTTCTCGGCAAGGCGGGACGGGCAGATACTGCCACCGATCCAGCGCCGCTCTCCATGTTTGAAACTCTTGTCATCCTGAAGCCGCAGGAGCAATGGCGCAAGAAAAACGTCTGGTATTCCTCATGGGCTCCAGATTGGTTGCTTCCCGGGCTGCGGCACCTGACTCCAGATCACATCTCAGTGCAGGACCTGATTTCAGGAATGAATCAGTCGCTCGAGTTGCCTGGTCTTTCCAATTCCTGGACTATGCCCATCCGCGGGCGGATCGAAATGCTGAACACTGGCATTCGGACTCCCGTAGGACTGAAGATACAAGGACCGGACCTGAGCCGCATTCAGCAACTCGGACAACAAGCTGAATTGATTCTGCGGAGCGTGCCGGGAACTCGAAGCGTTTTCGCCGAGCGCACCGGGGATGGTTATTTCCTCGAGATCACGTGGAACCGCCAAGCCCTCGCGCGGTACGGCCTTTCGGTGGAAGAGGCGCAAGATACGCTTGCCACCGCGGTGGGTGGGGAGAACGTCAGTACCGTGATCGCCGGACGCGAACGCTATCCCATCAATGTGCGCTACCTGCGGGATTTTCGCTCTGACCTTCAGGCTCTGGGAAAAGTGCTGGTGCCGGTCAGCGGACAACAGCAGATTCCTTTGGCGGAACTCGCCTCTGTCAAAACAGTGACTGGACCGTCGATGATCCGCGACGAGAACGGAATGCCGACCGGCTATGTCTATGTCGACGTTGCGGGACGCCCCGCAGTTGACTATGTGGAAGACGCCAGGCATGAGATGGAGAAGCGCCTGCAACTTCCGGCCGGCTACGCCCTGGTCTGGAGCGGACAGTTCGAATCCGCCGAACGAGTGCGCCGGCGATTGTGGTTCGTGGTTCCGCTGACCATCACCATCATTATTTTTCTTCTCTACAGCAATACTCGCTCGTGGACCAAGACCATGATCGTGATCCTCGCTGTGCCTTTCTCCGCTGTGGGGGCCCTCTGGTTGGTCTATGCGTTGGGCTATAGCTTGAGCGTCGCGGTTTGGATTGGCCTGATTGCTCTGCTTGGCGTAGATGCCGAAACCGGGGTTTTCATGCTGCTTTACCTGGATATTGCGTACACGAGGGCGAAGCGGGAGACTCCGGAACTCACTCGGGAACAGCTCTCTGAAGCAATCGTGGAGGGTTCGGCACGGCGGTTGCGCCCGAAATTCATGACCTTTGCAACCATGTGTGTTGGATTGATCCCGGTACTGTGGGCGAGCGGCGCGGGCTCGGAGATCATGAAGCGCATCGCCGCACCAATGGTTGGTGGAATCGTGACTTCGTTCCTTCTCGAACTATTGGTTTATCCGGCTGTCTATGCGTTGTGGAAAGAAAAAAAGCAAACCACCGAATTGAAACTCAACTCCTGAATCAATTTCGTTTGCGCCGCTCCTCCTCACGACCAGCCCGGCGGAAGCCGCTGTTTGTGCTACCATGGCTCATAAATCCCCCCTAATTCTCTCCGGAGAAAATCTCATACATGCGTGCTTCCTGGATCGCTTTTTTGTTACTCGGAACTCTGGCCTTTGGGCAGGCCAAGCCAACTCCGCTACCACCTCGGCCGCCGGCAGGTGCTCCAGGGGAGGATGATGACACGCCGCAGCAGCTCGCGGCGGCGTCCAAAGTTGCCCCTGATGCGCCGGTGCTCACTATCAAGGGCTTCTGTCCTGACAAAGTCTCCGATACCACGCCAAACAAGCCTGATGCGCCGAAAGCGACCTGCCAGACCGTGGTTACCCGCGCCGAGTTCGAGAAGTTGGCCAACGCCATCGCACCGGGGATGAAGCCATCGGTCCAGCGTCAGTTGGCCAGAGCTTATCCCAGGCTTCTGGTCATGGCGTATGACGCCGAACAACGCGGTCTCGACAAGACCCCACGCTTTGCAGAATTGCAGCGCTTTTCCCGGCTGCAGAACTTGTCGCAGGGGATGGTGCGGGAAATCCAGCAAGAGGCGGCGAACGTATCCGAAGAGGCCATCGAGGCTTACTATCGCGACAACTCACCCAGCTACGAGCGCGCCAGTTTTGAGCGTATCTTCGTTCCGATCAGAAAGCAGACGGAGCAGCTGCCCAAAGAGAAAGCTGACGATGCCGCTTTGAAAGCGCAACAAGCCGAAGCCGAGGCCGCGATGGTGAAAGAAGCGAACCAGCTGCGAGTCCGCGCGGCGGCCGGCGAGGATTTCACCAGGCTGCAGCAATCCGCCTATGACGCCGCCGGAATCAAGGCCACCGCTACCCCCCCTGAGCTGCGAAAAATACGGAGGACGAACCTCCCGGCCGCACACGTATCCGCATTCGCTTTGAAGGTGGGCGACGTGTCGCAAGTGATCAGCGACGCCACCGGACATTACATTTACAAGCTCGATAGCAAAGATCTCCTGCCGCTCGATGCGGTGAAGGAGGAGATCAAGAGTACTTTGCAAAACAGCAGAGTCCAGGAGGCAATGCAGAAGATCCAGGAGTCATTTACTTCCGAGATGAATCCGGAGTTCTTCGGCGCGGACGCCACGCCATCTCGGGATGCCTCAAAGGCAAAACCGGCGCAGCCGGCGCAATCCAAGTAGTGAGCCCTCCGACGGCACGCCGGCTCGCAGAGTGACTAAAGTAACCACGTCCCTAAAGTTGTCGGATTTCGCTGACGCTCCCATGGCGTTGTGCGCCAGCCCTGCAACTGCCGCGCTGCAGGCAAAAGGCTCCTTGACAGCGTTCCGCCGGGCACGGGATAATCATCTCCCCCCGTTTAGTTAGCGGTTCCTGTCCGCAATCAGCAAGCACAGCGAAAGCACTCGTAGTGGAGCCAAGCGGCTATGCGCCTGGGGCGGGGATATTAGGATTCTGCACATTTCTGCAAAGGCTGGACCGTGAAAGTAGTGATCGTGCACAACGCGAATCAGCAGCATGCGGGGGATGATGTCGTAGTCGCTCACGAAGGCAAACTTCTGGAAGGAGCCGGTCACCAGGTGGTGTTTTTCCGGCGGAGCAACTGGGACGTCGAGTCCTACACCGGCGTTCGCAGGATCAGTTTGGCAAAGAGGACGGTTTGGGCTTCAGACACGCACAACGATTTGGCTCGCTTGCTGCGGGAAGAGAAGCCCGACGTGGTGCACGTGCACAACACCTTTGTCATGATTTCGCCTTCTATCTACTCAGCGTGCTGCGAGGCGCGCGTGCCGGTCGTACAAACCCTGCACAATTACCGGTTGCTTTGTCCCTCAGCCACACTGTTTCGCGATGGCAAGGTCTGTCAGGAGTGCATGCAGCATTCGCTGCTGCGTAGCGTGCAATACGGCTGCTATCGCAATTCGCGGGCTGCTACGGCAGTGACCGCATTGATGCTCGGCTTTCATCGTTTGCGGAAAACCTGGGATCGCGAAGTCTCATGCTTTGTGGCCCTGAGCGAGTTCTCCCGGAGCAAGTTCATCGAAGGGGGGTTACCCGCGGAGAAAATCACGGTAAAGCCTAATTTTGTCGATCCCGACCCGGGCGACCGCAAGGGAGACGGAGACTACGCGATCTTTGTCGGCCGGCTGTCACCTGAGAAGCGGGTGGGCATGATCCTGGAAGCATGGAAGCGCCTGCGCACGGCGATTCCAGTGCTGATTGTGGGCGGCGGGCCGGAGGAAGAACAGCTCAGGAAGCAAGCGGCGCAAGAGGGAATCGCCAACGTTACTTTCGCGGGAAAGCTGCCACGGGAGAAAACAATCGCTGCGCTAAACAATGCGCGCTTCTTGATCTTTCCCAGCGAATGGTATGAGGGTTTCCCCATGACTCTGGCAGAGTCTTTTGCCTGCTCCACATCGGTGATCTGTGCCCGCATGGGAACTATGCAGGAAGTCGTGACCGACGGCCGCACGGGACTGCACTACACGCCCGGCGATGCGGATGACCTGGCGAGGAAAGTAGAATGGGCCTGGACTCACCCCCAAGAAGTGCGGGCGATGGGCAATGAAGCCCGCAAGGATTACCAGTTAAAGTACACGGCGGAAAAGAACTATCCCATGCTGATGGAGATCTACCAGCGGGCCATGGAGGAGAAATGTCGAGCAGCGTAGTCATACCAGAATCAGGGGAAATCAACATCCCGAATTTTCGAGTCCTGGGCGTGCGGGTCCACGCACTGCAAATCCCTGACGCTCTCCGGGTCATCGATCACTGGATTCAGGAGCGGAGGGCGGTGCATTACGTGTGTCCGACCGGGATGCACGGAGTCTCGGAGACGCTGAAACACCCCGAGCTCCGCGAAATCCTGAACGCGGCCGACCTGATCACAACGGATGGGACGCCGCTGGTATGGCTGGCTCGCAAGCATGGACACCACCACATGCACCGGCGCGTGTACGGGCCCGAAATGATGGGAACATTGTTGCGGGAGACGGGGCCGAAGTACAAACACTTCTTCTATGGAAATCGCGCATCGGAGAAGATGGCGGAAATCAGCGCCAAGAAGTATGGCACCCGGGTGGTGGGAATTTATCCTCCCCCGCCGGATGGAGTCTGGCCGCTGCCCGATGACGAGAAAGAGAAGTTAACCCATGCGATCGAATCGGCGGCGCCCGACATTGTGTGGGTGGGGCTGGGAGCGCCACGGCAGGAAAAATGGATGTACGAATTCCGTCACCGGCTCACGGTGCCGGTGCTGATCGGCGTAGGAGCGGCGTTCGACTTTCATGTCGGAGCGCTGAGGCAAGCGCCGCGCTGGATGCAGGAGAACGGGCTGGAGTGGTTCTTCCGTCTTTCCCATGAACCCAAACGGTTGTGGCGCCGTTATCTGGTGAACGGTCCGCGGTTCGCGTGGAATGTCGGTTTGGAACTGGCCCGCCTGAAGGATTTCAGCTGACGCTTGCGTCGCGGTGGCCGGCTTCTTAATATTTCAACATATTTCAACTCAGGGACGGGAGTTGGCAGCCTGAGGGCTGCGGAAAGGCAATCACGTGTCGGTTCTGGTCATAGGCGGGGCAGGATACATCGGCAGCCATGCGGCGCGGGCGCTGCGGCGGCACGGCTACCAGACTGTAATTTACGACAATTTGTCCACCGGATATCCGGAACTGGCCGAGGGGTTCGAGTTGGTGGTAGGTGAGGTTGCCGACACGGCTAAGCTGGCGAGCGTCATGAAACAGGTGGATTCGGTGATGTATTTCGCCGCCAACTCGCTGGTGCCGGAGTCGGTAAAGAACCCGCGGAAATATTTCACCAACAATGTCATCTGCGGACTGAACATGCTGCACACGGCCATGGACAACGGTGTGGGGAAAGTGATCTTCTCCTCTACCTGCTCGGTTTACGGGGCGCCGGAAGAAAGCCCGATTAAGGAAGACACGCTGAAGCAACCCTGCAATCCGTATGGGGTTACGAAGCTGACCTTGGAGCACGCTCTCGATGCCTACGAGCAGGCCTACGGTCTGCACTATGTGGCCCTGCGCTATTTCAACGCAGCGGGCGCGGACGAGAGCGGAGAAATCGGCGAATTGCATCGTCCTGAGACCCACTTGATTCCCGCCTGTTTGACCGCCATTCTCGGCGAGCGCAAGGAACTGGAAGTGTTCGGCGACGACTATCCCACGCCAGATGGAACCTGTATCCGCGATTACATCCACGTGAACGATCTGGCGGAAGCGCACGTTCTCGCTTTGAAGCACCTGGAGAAGGGCAAGAATTCAGCGGCGATGAACCTGGCCACCGGACGGGGCAGTTCGGTGAAGGAAGTAATCGATGCCGCAGAAGAAGTCACTGGGCGTAAAGTTCCCCGTCGGCTGGTGCCGCGACGGGCGGGAGATCCGCCAAGCTTAGTCGCTGATCCGGCGCGCGCCGAGCAGGTGCTGGGCTGGAAAGCGCAGCGCTCGTTGAACGACATGGTGAAGACCGCGTGGAACTGGATGCACACCGGCCGTGAGCGGCTGTTGAAGAGCGTGCATGTGGAGAGTCACTAGCCGGCGTTGGGCTTTGAACGTTTCTCCCCCAACTATAGTCCCTGGGCCCCAAACACAATGAGGGCGGAGTGTCGCCCTTTAACCTAGGATGGTCTGTCATGAGACTGGCTTCTGGACTGCTGGCGTTGCTCATGGGGCTGACGGCGGTGATTACCCAGGCCCAGATCTCAAGCTTTCAGCACATTGTGGTTATCGTCCAGGAAAACCGCACCCCGGATAATCTGTTCCAAGGCTTGTGTGCCGCTCCCTATGGAGCGTGTGCCGTACCTCCGACCTCCAGCGCGCCATACGACGTTCAAACTTCGAACTGGAAGACCGAGACTGGGACGATTCAGCCGTTGTCCGAGGCCTTGGACAGCACCTACGATCTGCACCACTCGCATAGCGCGTTCAACCAGATGTGCAACGTTGTCGCTGGCAGTCCTCCCAGATGCCGAATGGATGGTGCTGGCAAAATCGGCTGCATTCCGAATAAAGGCACCACGTGCCCCACCCAGCCACAGTTCAGGTACGTGGACAACTCTACTGGAATTCTGAACCCCTATCTAGCGCTCGCTACTCAGTACGGCTGGGCAAACTACATGTTTCAAACCAATCAAGGGCCGAGTTTTCCGGCCCACCAGTTCATTTTCGGCGGGACTTCGGCGCCCAGTCAGTCGGATGACGCCAATGCGATTTTCGCCTCGGAAAATGTGACTCCTGTGAATGCCGCGGCGGGGTGCAACGCTGCCCTGACGACCGTCGTCGGAACTATCTCGCCCAACCCCACCCCACCTCCCTACGGCGCCCCGGGTTCCCCGATCTACCCGTGTTTTGAACATCAGACCATGGCGGACCTGGTGTCTGACTGGATGTACTACGCGGCCGGCGCCGGGTCCATCTGGACCGCTCCCAACGCGATCGAACACATCTGCTTGCCGAGCGGCGGAAGGTGTACGGGCTGGGGCACGCACGTCGATTCCACAAATCCGTCGCATGTCCTGACTGATATCGGTAACTGTGTTCTCGGCGATTTGACTTGGGTCACTCCCACCGCGGAGAACTCCGATCACGCCTCGGCGAATGATGGCGGCGGCCCCTCGTGGGTGGCTTCCGTGGTCAATGCTATCGGTAACAGCCAGTGCACCGACCAGGTTAATAACGGGACTCTTAGTTTTTGGCAGGACACGGCAATCCTGATCACGTGGGACGATTGGGGAGGCTGGTATGATCATGAACCTCCGACCATCCTGGCGGGCGTACAAGGCGACTATCAGTATGGGTTTCGCGTTCCCATGATTGTAGTTTCCGCCTACACCAATCCTGGCTATGTAGACAACAGCCGGTACGATTTTGGCAGCATTCTGCGCTTCATCGAAAACAACTTTGCCAGTCTCGGCCTTACCGAAGGAGAGCTCGGTTTTGCAGATAGTCGCGCCACCACGGACTTCACTGCATTTTTCAATCTAGCTCAAGCTCCGCGGAGTTTTACGGCCATCGCCGCTCCAAAGAACGCGGATTTTTTCATCCACGATCCCAGACCCCCCGAACCGCCCGATAACGACTAGCCTTGGAACCAGGATTGAGATTATCGCGGGATGACTTTATCGATTTTGCTGGGCGCGCGGCCGCCGAAAAATCTAGTGAAGAGTCGGTTGTTTTGGAGCTATTGACTATGTCTGTGGCAAAATCTGTCCTGTAGCAATCTGTTCTGCCCCCGGCCAGCCGATCTACGCCAGGACAATCCTAGGACAAGACTGCCGAGCCCTGATTGAGATATTGTTGCAGACCGTCCCGCCAATCGCTGAAGCGGTTCAGGCCGAGGCGCTTGAGGCCGCGATTTTCCAGCACTGAGTACTTCGGCCGGGGAACTTTCGCCGGAAACTCGTTGGGTCCAGCGATCTGCACGTCGACCTGTAGGTTGGCGGCCTTGAAGATTTCCCGGGCAAATCCGTACCAGGAGCAGCTGCCTTCCGCGGTTCCGTGGTAGAGCCCGTAAGCGTCGCAACCGCTGAGCTCGTAAATTTGGGCTGCAATTTGAGCGGTGGGCGTGGGACTGACCACCTCGCTGTCGACCACGCGAACCATGCCGCGCTCCCGGCCGAGTTTCAGCATGAGTTCGACAAAGTTTTTTCCACCCTTGGCCCGGCAGGGTTGCTTGCCATAGATGGCTGACGTGCGCAGCACGAAGTGCTTGTCATTGAGCGTGCGCACGAACTGCTCACCGGACAGCTTGCTGTTGCCGTACACATTCAGCGGAACAGGCGCGTCTTCTTCGATATAAGGCTGGCCTTTGGTTCCGTCGAAAACATAGTCGGTGCTGACGTGGATCAGGACCGCCCCGAGCTCTTTGGTGACAACGGCCAGGTTGCGCACGCCGATGGCGTTCACCGCAAAGGCTTTCTCAGGCTGTTGCTCGCACTGCTCCACATGGTGCATCGCAGCCGTATTCACTACCACGGCTGGAGAAAGAGACTTCAGGCAGGTTGCGACCGAATCCAGGTTGGCCAGCTCGAGGTCGGCATGAGTAAGCGGAAACACTTCGCTGCCTCGCTCGCGGAAGACCTCGACTACGTCGCTTCCCAGTTGTCCGTTTGCGCCGACAACCGCGACTCTCATGCGGCTCCCACCAACGCCGGCCGCTCGATCGTGTTCTCGATGTTGCGGAAGACCTGGATATTGGAGTACTTCGGATTATCCCAGTCCTTGAACTTCTCCATGTTGTCGATCAAGCTGTAGACGATCGACTTCACATTGCCCTGGGGATGGAAGCTCAACACGTTCGCTGCCTTTTCCGTGCTGACCTTGTAATTGCGGAAGTCCTGAACGTGCTTGATGGCGAGGTTGACGCGCACAGAAGACCGCTCCTCAACCGCACTCTTGACCAGATCGCCCACCTCTCCCACCGTGTAATTTCCAGACGCGATGTTGAAGATACCAGAGATTTCCTGGTTGGCCTCAATCGCCCGGATGTAGGCGGTGGCCGCGTCGTCAATACTGAGAATCGGGCGCCAGATCGACGGATTGTTCACATTGATCGTCCGGTCCTTCATGGCTGATTTGAACATGGTGTTGATGATGAGGTCCAAACGCATGCGTGGGCTGTAGCCGGAGATCGTGCCTTTTCGCAGAGAGATGACCGAAAAGTCCTTATCGATCAGCTGGATTACCGCTTGCTCGCCTTGAAGCTTCGAGATGCCGTAGGGATAGCTCGAGCTGGCCAGGCAGGTTTCATCGTAGAGCTTGTTCTCGGTGTAGCCATACACCGAACAGGAGCTGGCATAGATATACCGTTTAACCCCAGCCATTTTGGCAATGTAGCCGAGGTACGCCGGAGCAGCCGCATTGAAGATGAAATTCTGGCTGGGCGAATACTCCGCCATGGGGTCGTTCGAGAGGCCCGCCAGGAAAATAACCTCGTCGTAAGGCTCGAGATCCTCGACCGAAAGATGGAAGATGTCTTTGTTGAGCACGCCGGCTTGCCGCGGCAGTTGATTGCCGAACCAGAACAGGTCCACGACATCGACCTTGTAACCACGCTCCAGCAGTTTAGGGATCAGCACCGAACCCAAGTATCCAGCACCGCCTGCAACGAGTATTTTCATGATCAGCTCCGTAGTGAGGCTTCTGGTTCAAGTTGTGACGAATAGCGGAAGTTGTCGGATTCCGGCGATGCTAGCCACTCCGCCAGAGTGCGAGCAACCCGGTCCTTGTCGGAAACGATGACGTCTTGCAGCGGCCACTTGATGCCAATCGCGGGGTCATTCCAGCGAATGCCGGCCTCGCCCTTATTGCTGTAGATCCCGGTACATTTGTACTGGATCTCAGTGACATCGGAGAGTGCGCAGAAGCCGCGGGCGAAACCTGCGGGGGCGAAAACCTGCCGCCGGTTTTCCGCCGAAGCCTCCACTCCCACCCACTGACCGAGCGTGGGCGAGCCCTTGCGAATGTCGACCGCGACCAGAAAAGCGCTACCCACGGTCACTCTCATCAGTTTGGCCATGGGAGGACTCCATTGGAAATGCAGCCCCCGAACCACCCCTTTGACCGACCGCGAATGGTTGTCCTGGACATACTCAGTGGGCAAACCGTACGCCTTGAACTGGTCGGCGCGGAAAGTTTCGGTGAAAAAACCGCGGCTATCTTGAAAAATGTCGGGAACCAGAACGACTACATCGTTCAGTTGCCGGGACTCGACTCGAATATCCATGCTAACGCACGCCCTCTGCTTCAGTAAATGAGACTATGTGTGTTGCGATGTAAGCTTTTGTAGAACCCACAGCGGTTAAACTAGGGGGAGCACTTCGGTTGCCAGCAATATAGCGTGTGCCACCTTATTTTGCAATAGCTTACCAGTGTGATCCTGGGTCCCAAGCGCCGGTAGTGCAAGTCTTTGCACTCAACGCGGAAAAGGAAGGCTGCGCGGCGCTTCTGGCACAACGCTCGACGCAGCCTCCTTGCATCCTCTACTGCCGGTCGAGACTCCCATCCAACTCAGGACTCACGCCGTGAAGCCATGCCGTCTGCGGAGACACAACATACATGCGGTAATCCTGCGTGCCAGCGCTGGTGGTCAGTTCGATGGTGCCCGTTCCCGACGCGTTCAGATCGTAGATGTAGTACGGGTTGCTGATCACCTCACTGATGAAACTGTTGCCTTGCACGGAATCAGCGATTCCAGCGATGTTGCCGGTGCCATCCATGGTTAGCCATAACAGGCTCAGTGTGGTGCTCGCGATCGGGTTGAAGGGACGCAGCACATAGGATCCCGTGAGTGAGGCCACACCGTAGGGCTGGCTGGCTTGCAGATCAGCCTCTCCAACCATGGGATTGTCACTCATCCAACCGGGCATAGTGTAATTCTGCATCAGGAACATCTTGCTGGCCGAGACCATATAAAAAACATACATTCTCTGGTCGCCGCAGGTAGTAGGAGTCGGACAGTCCGAGGTGGTGATGGTTCCACGGCCGTTGGCGTATTGGCCCACGGTATAACCTCCGGTCACGGTGAATCCACCGCTGATCCCGATATTGCTTCGCGTTCCGGTGATTGCACTAACACTGTCGAACGTGTATTCGCCAAAGTCCGCGAATTCAACATTGGCAATGCTTTGCCCATTTTCCGCAGTGATCGGTCGACTCATCAGGAAGGGATAGCTGCCTGCCAGGTTGACTGGAGTAAAGGTTTGGTAGTCCTGTAACAGGGCTTCACCAGCCACTGCGACTGCCGGAGAAGGATCGATCTCAAGCAGGTTCATGCGGGTCGAATCGACGACGTAAATAGCGAAGTTGGCCGTTCCCGCGGCAGTTGCCAGCGCCAGCATGCCCCTTCCGTTCGTACCCACGGAATAGGCAGACTGCACCAGAGGCTGGTACGGGAGAATAGTGCCATAGTCGTCTACATCCTCCAGTCCGGCGCTAATCACGCCGGTACCGCTGGCGGAGAACAATCCCAGTTCCCCGACCGTTTCGGAGACGGTGCTCGAATTTCCCGCACCAATCCCGGAAGCGCGGAACACATAACTGCCTGTGATGGCGGATGAGGTGAAGGCTGCGACATTCTGCTGGGCCAAACTTCCCTTAGCCAGTCCCAGAGCATCGGACTCGATCATGCTGCCCATGGTCCCCGCCGACGTCAGAAATACGCGCAGAGAAATCCCGGATGGGTGGCAGCTGTTGGGATTGAAAGTGATACTGCCGCGTCCATCGGGATAGATAACGTACTTGCCGGTGGTCGGGACATTCTGCAGCACCCCGCTCCCGGTATTCGAGTCTTCCACGCCAGCTATGTTTCCGTTGCCATCGGCCGTGATGGCGCCGGCGAAAAATGCAGGTCCACGGCTGTCGGCAGAAGTAAGTGTGAAGGCGTAATTGCCGGAGAAGTTCGCATAGACTTTGCTGACCACGTTCAGGGCGGTAGTTGCAGTCATGCCAGCAGCCGAGGCCGTGATCGCCACTGGCCCCGCGGCAAGGCCAGTGGCGGCGCCGGCGCTGTTGATCGCGGCGTTGGCGGAGTTTGACGAACTCCAGTTCGCGCTCGCGCTCAGGTCCTGCGTGCTGCTGTCGCTATACGTGCCGATCACCTGGAACTGCTGTGTGCCCCCAATCACCACAGCGGGCCCCGCCGGGTTCAACGAGACAGACACCAGTACGGCTGGTTTTGCCGTCACGTTCAGAGTCGTGGATCCGGATATGGAGCCGGAGGTGGCGATGACTTTGGCTTGGCCAGCAGCCACTCCGGTGACCATCCCGGTGTTAATAGCGCTCGCGATAGTATTTGCAGAAGTGCTCCAGGTCACGCTCGACGTCACGTTCTTCGAGGTATTGTCGCTGTAGTTTGCCGTTGCGGTGAATTGCTGTCCTGCGCCCGCAACGATGGAAACTCCGCTCGGAGTCACAGTGATCGATACCAACGAAGGAGTGGAAGGGGCGGTATTCGTGCTCACAGTATTTCCGCCACTTCCGCAGCCAGCCAGCCCAATTAGCGATACCACCGACAGGAACCACAAGCCAATCTTCAAGCGCATGCGNNGCTGCATCGGCGCTCAGTCTATAATATGGGGATGTTCAGAAGCTTCGCTATGAAGAAAGCGCTACTGGCTTGCACCGTGCTCTGTATCAGCATTTTGATGGTCCAGTTGGCCACGGCGGACGGGCAGCAGACTCTCTATGGATACATTACTTGTTCCAAGTGTGCGGCCAAGGGCGCAACCGAGAGCCACCGCGACTGCATGGAGAAGTGCCTGAAGAGCGGTTCGGGTGTTTTGCTGGTGACCGATGACGACCATCACCTGGTCCGTATCGAGAATCCGGACGCAGTCAGGGGACACCATGCCCACCGCGTTGCCCTTGACGGATACATGAACGGCGACGCTTTTCACGTGATCAGCGTGAGAATCCTCTAGGTAGAATCCTCTGTTCGGCGCTCACCATGCCGTGTGCCGTCGTAAGCAACGGCGTTGCTGCGGAGCGATCTTCAGAACGCTCAGCTTCCTGCCTTACGCGGAAGACCCGTTGACGGGCTTCATCCCTAATTGAGCCAGAGTAACCGCTGCGGTCGTCGGCTCTTGTGCCGTGCCTCGGATGGGACAGACCAGTTCCAGCAGAGGAGTGGTCATGAAAGTTGTGACTAAGGCCATCAGCACCATCATGGAAAACAGAGCTGGAGAGATTACCTTTACATCGAGGCCAATGTTCAGAATTACCAGTTCCATTAGCCCCCGCGTGTTCATCAAAATACCCAGCCCAGCGGCTTCCTTCAATTGCATTCCGGCCAGCCAGGAGGCAAGCATTGAGCCACCCAGTTTGCCCAGGGTAGCTACCAGAATAATCAAGCCGCAATACAGCCACATCTCGCGGCCCACGAGCAGCCCGACGTTGGTGCGCAACCCGGTAGAGGCAAAAAAGAGCGGCAGCAGCATGGTCACTGTGATGGTCTCGAAGCGATCCAGGACGTAGCGCACGAAACGATTTTCCTTGGGCATGATCGCGCCCATCAGGAAAGCTCCGAACAGCAGGTGGATTCCCAAGGCCTCCGTGCACAGTGCCGAGGCCAGCACCACCAAAAGCATGAACGCCATCTGTCCTTCGTTTAATGCGCCGCGTTTGCGGTAGGTGTTTTCGAACCGGCGCAACTGACGACGCACGCCATAAATCATGACAACTGCGAACAGGACGATTCCGCCCAACGTCATCAAGATGGGGGTTGGACTCTTGGCCGCGCGAATCAGCGCCACGATGTAAGCCAAAATGCACCAGCCCGTGACGTCATCCACGGCGGCGCAAGCCAGGGCCAGAGTACCTAGCCGGCTCCCTGACGCATTCCGTTCCGTGAGGATGCGCGCCAGAACGGGGAATGCGGTGATGCTCATCGCAGCTCCCATAAAGAGCGCAAAATTCGTAAAGCTGACGCTGTTGTCGGACAACTTTGGGTATAGATACAGGGATAGGAACGAAGCCAACACAAACGGGGCTGTGATACTCACATGGCTGGTGAGTACTGCAGCATGGCCCTGGTCCTTCAGTTCGTTGGGATTAATGCCCAGGCCAACCAGGAACATGAAAATTACAACGCCCATCTGGCTCAAGGCACTCAAGAATCCAAGGCTGGACGGAGGAAACAGGTAGGCCGAAACGTGCGGAGCCAACCACCCCAGTAACGAAGGACCCAACAAGATGCCGGCAAACATCTCACCTACAACCCGTGGTTGGTGAAGCAGGCGAAACAGGCTGCCCACCATGCGGCATACAGCCAGAATCACGGCGATCTGCAGAACGAGGGTGAACATGTCCGGCATTAGTGTGCTCTGCTCCTGTCGGAACGAGTTTGTCGCACCGCCTGGTAGCTCATCGTTGAGCAGGTGGGACACTCGTTCACCGAGATCGTACCCTGCATTGATCGCGATTCTGCTTTGGCGGTGACCGTGGCTCTTAGCGCAAGCATCGTGTCACCTCCGCACCCGGGTTCGCTTGCCGATATGTCAGGCAACGGGATTGTGGCGTTCAGAGTCGTGCCGTCGATTACGCCCGAACCAGCGGCCGGAGGCCCATTCTTCAAGCTCACCACCAGATATTTGCCAGATTGGGAGATGCTGACGAGCGAGTCTTGAAGAGATGCCAGCGATTTGCCGCATCTGCCGGCGGGCAGGTTCGCACCGTCCGCGCCAAATTTCCAGACGCCATCCACTGAGATCGGTGCGACTAGTCCGCGGCCAGACCTCAGGACGCCCGCCAGCCCCAACAAGGGTAAGGCCACGAGAAGAACGTAAGCAATTACAAAGTTCCTGTTTGCGGAAGAAAAGATTCCCATGGTTTTGGATATTACTGCCTGAGCTAGGAGACTTGGAGA
This sequence comes from Acidobacteriaceae bacterium, assembly GCA_003165855.1. Lineage (GTDB taxonomy): Bacteria > Acidobacteriota > Terriglobia > Terriglobales > Acidobacteriaceae > Sulfotelmatobacter. The sequence goes on from PMXH01000512.1 coordinate 64,164, forward strand.
CTCCCACGCAACCCAAGCGGTCTTTCTTCAGCCTTCCAAACAAATAAGAAAATAGCTTCGGCCCAACCGTGCAACTGGGCTTCAAAAAAGGGGGGGTGACGCAGGCCTAGTCGATAAATATGCCCTGCTGAAATGCTCCTGTCTAGAGTCCTTTGACCCCAAAACGCTGCGTTGGCAAGTCCCGGTTTACGATGGCGCAAGCGCTTGTTCCATCGCGCTCACGATGAAGCGTCCGATCGGGATTGACGCCGTTGCGGCGGGCGAAGGAACGTTCAGGACGTGCAGCATCTTGCCGGACGGCACAAACTGGAAATCATCCACCAGAGCCCCATCGTGCCTAACAGCCTGGGCGCGAACTCCCGAGCCGCCGGGGACCAGGTCTTGCCCCACCACCTCGGGTACCAACCGCTGCAAGGCACGAACGAATTTAGGTTTGGAGAACGAACGGTGGAATTCGTCGAGTCCGCTCCGCCAATGCTTCGCGGCCATTCGCCAAAATCCGGGAAAGGCCAACGATGACGCTATGTCCGGCAGAGAAAAATCCCTGTGCCGGTATCCCTCGCGTTGCCACGCCAGAACTGCGTTAGGCCCGGCATCCACCCTTCCGCTTATCCGCCGCGTGAAGTGCACTCCCAGAAATGGAAACCGCGGATCGGGCACGGGATAAATGAGGGCTCGGACCAGGGATGCACGTTCGGGAGTGAGATCGTAGTACTCGCCGCGAAAGGGAACAATCATCACTTGCGGGTCGTCTCCCGCCATGCGGGCGATGCGGTCGCTGAACAGGCCGGCGCAGTTGATCAGCGACTTCGCGGAGAATTCGCCCTGGTTCGTTTCGACGACGATCTCATCCGCGTGGCGTTTGAGGCCAATGACCCTATGCGAGGTGAGAACGGTTCCACCTCGCGCACCAATGATCTCTGCATATTTATCGCAAACGGCCGCGTAGTCGGTGATTCCCGTGGACGGCACCACCAGCGCCCGTAAGCCGCTGGCGTGGGGTTCGATCTCGTGTAACTCGCTCGGGCCGATGAGGCGAAGTCCGGTCAGTCCATTGGCCTCGCCACGTCGCCGCAATTCTTCCAGGCCGGGAAATTCCTCCGCGTGCGTGGCCACAATCACTTTGCCGCAAATCTGATGAGCGATGCCGTGTTCCCGGCAAAACTCAATCATGGCCGCCGCGCCGGTTACGCACAGTTTCGCCTTCAGCGATCCCGGTTTGTAATAGACGCCGGAATGAATGACGCCGCTGTTGTGGCCGCTCTGATGCCGGCCCACGCGGTCTTCTTTCTCCAGCAACAGCAGGCGAAGGCGCGGAAATCGTCGAGTGATTTCCAGCGCGACGGCGAGGCCGACAATGCCTCCACCAACGATAACGACGTCATACGCTGAATCAGGCATCCGATGATCATATCGCGACTTTCCGTTGTTCCTGCTATTCCCAATCAGTTCACGATCAAGGTTACCGAGGAAGGTGCTTGATGGCTGAGCGTGCCCGACGTCCCGGTCACCGTGATTGTGTAGGTGCCGGGTTGTGTGCCTTGGCCCAGTCCACCTCCACCACCGCCGCCTCCATTGCTCCCTCCTCCGCCACACGAAGGAAGCAGCAACGCCAGTAAGAACAATCCGAGCAGGGAGGCTGGCGGCGCATGTTTTGCGCGCTTTCCACCTCGTACTCTGCTTCCTAATAGTGCAAGCCCGGGTAGCGCCAGCCATAAGGCGTAGAAGATTACAGCCCGTCCGCTACCCTGCGGAAAAAGACTCGCCGCGTTCGATGTGGTGGTAATCTGCATCACAACCGCAGCCGAGTTGCCGCCCGGAGATACTGGATTGGGCGTGAAACTGCACAACGAGACCACGGGACCGCCGGAACACGACAAATTCACGGCATTGGCGAACGACGCGCCGACCGGCAGCACGCTGAAGTTGTAACTCGCCGATTGTCCCGCTGTGATGGTCTGAGTGGCTGGCGTGAGCGCGCTGAGAGTGAAATCCTGATTCACCGTGAGAGCGATTGGCCAGGTGTGGCTGGGCGCGCCCGTGACGTCCTGCGTATTAATCTCGATGTTGTATGTGGCGGGAATGGCATTATTCGGAATGTTGATGACGGCGGTCAAAGCCACGGCAGCCCCGCTGCCGATCGTGAGAGGGTTCGGCGGACTGAGCGTGCATTGCGTGCCCGAAAGCGCCGTAGCGTCGCAGGTGGCGTTGACCTGACCGCTGTAGAAGGTTGAAGGAGTGAGCGTAAGATTCGCCGTGACCTGTCCGCCGGGAGGAGCGGAAAGCGCTTGCGTGCCCGCGATCACGTAGTCGCCCACGTTGAACGGCACCTCAAGAGAATTTGTGATCGAACCGGACGTGCCCACGACGGCAATCTCATAGCTGCCGGCCAGAAAACTGGTTCCGTTGATCACCAGGGTGGCTGTGGCCGGGAAGAAGTTCACCGAAGCGGGGCTGATGCTGCAACTGTTGGCCCCGAAGGTTGCCGCGCAACTTAAGCTGACCGTCCCGGCGAAACCATCTTGTGAGGAGATCGTAATCGGGCCGCTGGTCCCAGTGCTTCCCGCTTTTACGTTAGGGAAAGCGCTCGCTTCGCTGAGGATGAAATCAGGGTTCGTCGTAACTGTAGCCGTGAACGAAGCGGTCGCCGGGCCCAGTCCCTGGCTGCTCAACGCCTGCAGGGTTACGGCGTAGTTGCCCGTCGGCGTAGCGGCAGGCACGGAAACCGTTGCGGTCATCGCGACCGGCGAACTCGATGTGGGATTCACTGTTGCCTGCGGCGTGAATGCGCAGGTCGCGCCCGCAATACTGGGGTTGAAGCTGCAGCTCAGGGTCACGCTTTGAGCGAATGATCCTTGAGCCGTAACTTGAAAACTCACCGGCGGAGAAGTTGCCCCGCGCGGTTCTATCACCGTGCTAGGCGAAGGCGCGGTCAATGCGAAGTTCACCACCTGCAAGGTGAGTGCCGTGAGGTGCGTCGTATTATTCGGATCCGAGCCAACGCCTTGGACGTTGAAGTTGTAATTGCCGACGCTGCTGGCGCCAACGTTAAGCGAGAACGCCGCCCCGGCGGAAGTAGGCGTAAGGTTCCCGGGGCTGGGAGTGCATGGATTGGGAGGATTGGAGGAGCCTGCCGTGCAGCTCAACTCAACCGAATTGTTGTATCCGTTTACCGCCGTTACAGCGCCGTTGAAAGTGGCGGGGCTCCCGGCCAGGACGGTTAGCGGCGTGTTGGAAACTGCGATTTCGAAATCCGGCGTTGTGAGAAGGTTGAACTGCCACACGCCGCGGCCATAAGTGGAAGCGCGCAACAGCTTCTGCCCGCCCGAGTTGAACAGCGCGAGCGCGGTCACGGCCACATTAGGCAAGAATCCAGTTGACCCTCCCAGTGGATTCGGAATCGGCCCTACCTCGACCCATGCGGCGCCAGACGTGGCGCTCTGGAACATGCCAACGTCAGTGCCCACATAAACGAGGTGCGCGCTGGGGTCGACGACCACCGCGTTCACCGGGGAATCCGGAAGAGCATTCACACCAGTCCCCGTGAAATCGATCCAGCTTGCCCCGGCGTTTGTGGTTTGCCACACATGCCCTGGGCCGCCGGTGAAGCCCATCACGGTGACGTAGGCGGTGTTGCCGGTCGGGTCCGAGGCGTCGATAGCGACGCTCGAAATCGGGAACTGGTTGGCATTGATGCTAGTGCCACCTGAGCCGTTCAAGGTCACATTTGAGAAAGTGGAAGTCGTGCCGGAAACCGCCGTAGCGTTGGTTGTGACCCAAACATTTCCGCCAACCGGCGGAGTCACGCTGCTGGGGCCGAGGCCGTCGGTGGAGGCATAAATCACTTGCGATCCATTTGCATTACTCGGCCCACCAGCGGCCAAAGCGCGAACCGTATTCACCTCAGTACCCGTGCAAGTGCCCGTGCCCAGCGTATCGAAATTGAGGCTCAATACCGTGAACGCCCCGCCCGATCGCGGCCCGCGCCACACCCGGCAAGTTCCTACCAGCAGCGCGGTGGTTGATTGCGGATCGAGAATATAAGGGAAGTAAAACGATCCGTCGTCTCCCCCGACACTGCTGCTGCTGCTGACTACGACATTGAAAAGGCTGTTGTCGCAGTTCACATCTGACGAACATTCTTGGATGTTTAGCGTGCCAGATCCGGTATCCGGGTTCGAAGCGAACCAGTTGTTGGTAGCGGGATCGATTGCGTTATATCCGCCATCGCCCCCCAGCACATTTCCCCTGCTTGAACTGGTTGTCGCCGTCGCGGTTGCCGGAGAACCGTTATCCTGCGTGCCTCCCAGAAGCGTGTTGGGATTCGTCGCATGTTGGCTGAAGCTGACGAATTGGGTCATCGAACCCAGGTTCTGATTGAGGTCGTCAAACTGATTTGTGCCGGAGCATGAACCTGTCGTGAGGCCGCCGAATCCGTCCAGCGCGCGGTAGATGCCTCCGTCGTTGGCGAAATACATCAGGTCGGTGCCGGACGCGGGTGGAATCGTATAGGCCAGGGCGTGCTGATCCGGATGCACGTGTGCCAGCGCCCCCAGCGGATCACAGCCATACACGTGCGTGAGATTCATGAATGCCGTGCTGGAGCAGGTCGCGTTGCTTGAATTGATCGAGCACTTGTAGAGATTGATAGCGCCGGCATAGAGATCCGTAGCCGACGCCCCGTTAGGAACAGCCAGCAGTTCCAGATTGTAAAATCCCTGCTGTACTCCGCAGCCATCGCTGTCGCCGCAGCTGATGATGCCAGCGTCGCTGATTTGAGTCCACGAAGCGCCGCTGTTCGTGCTCTGCCAAATGCCTTGATCCAAGGGGTTGCCGCTTGAGTCCAGCGAAACAAACCATGCATACATCTCATTGCGCCCCGGCACCACGGTGATTTCGCCTCGATAGATCGGACAGGTTGTGACGTAGTTCTGAGGACACGCCGTGGTGCTCAGCAATCCCGCTCCGCCCGGCTGAGTGGTCAGGCGCGTCCAGGTCAAACCGTCTGGAGAAGAATAAAAGCCGTGATAGCGCACCGCGGCAAAGAACAATCCCGCCGAGGTGTTGTACACCACCGAAGTAGCCGAAGTCGCCTCGCTGGCTCCGGAGAAAAGTGCGTTGTAAGTCCAGGTCTGACCTGCGTCGGTTGACGTGTAGAGGCCGCGATAGGTGGCACTGGTCAGCGCACCATCCGTCACGCCTTCCGCTGTCGCCGCCATTGCCGCAACCACCGTGCTGGTCTGCGCTGTGCTGAAAGCAATCTCGTGGCACCCAGGCCGCTGAAAGAGTAAGTGCCGGCGTTCGCGGTGGGGATCAGCGTCCAAGTGTTGCCGCCGTCGGCCGAACGCAGAATGCCCAGGCCGAAGTAAGAGTCGGCGGAATTGTCGGCCTCACTCGGGCAATGGCAGTTCAACTTTGGTTCTTTACGTAT
>PMXH01000047.1 GCA_003165855.1 Acidobacteriaceae bacterium
CCGCCGATTCCTTTGAGGACAGTGAACTATGAGCCGCATACACGAAGCACTTCAAAGAGCCTATCTCGAGCGGGGCAAGATGTCTGTCTCGACGGATGTGGACGTTGTGGAACGGACCGAAGCCATCCCCGAGCTTGCGGAACCGCAAGCCCCACCAGCGAAGACCGAGCTGGCGCTCGAGAACGTGGCACAGTATCCGTGGAACCCGTCGATGCTGGCATTTCCGACGCTGGCTGAGCGCGGCGCAGGGGTTGAGCAGTTTCGCAGCCTGCGCTCGCGCGTCTATCAGGCCCGCTATGAAGCTCCGCTGAAGACGATTCTCATCGCCAGTGGCATGCCGGAAGAAGGCAAGAGCTTTGTCGTGGCCAATCTGGCCATGAGCCTGGCGCGAAACAGCATTCATCACATTCTGCTGATCGACGGCGACCTGCGCCGGCCCACGCTCCATAGCATGCTGGGTGCGCCCAATTCGCTGGGACTCGCGGACTATCTGGTGGGCAAAGCTGGGCTCGCGGATATCATGCAGCGCGACCAGCGTGCTGCATCCGGCAACACCGCCGGAGTGGATAGTATTTCCAATCTCACGTTTATTCCTTCGGGCAAGTGCGCAGACAACTCTTCGGAGTTGGTGGCCAATCACCGCATCGAAGAGTTGGTGGCCTCTGCGTCACCCTATTTCGATTGGATTCTGATTGACGCCCCGCCGGTGCTGGCGGTAACGGACGCAATGGAGCTTGCGCGCGCTGCCGATGCTGTACTGCTGGTTGCGCGCGGTGCGACAACGACGTACGAAGTCGCTCAACGGACCAAGGCGGCGTTCAGTGCCAGACGTGTCCTAGGCTTTGTGCTCAATGCTGTGAAAGACACCCCACATAACAGGTCGTACAACTACAACTACTACTACCATGCAAAACCTGAGGGTGGCAGTCAGGACGGGCAGCAAAAAGAGTTCGGAAGCCAGGGATGATCAGGCTCTTCAACGTCTACTATTCAACCCGTACGCTGGTGTTGCTGCTATGCGAAGCTCTCCTCGTAGGAGGAGCGTTTATCCTGGCAGCTACTTATCTGCTCGGGCTGAATACTTACGTTGCCTTGTTTTATGAACACGGGATCGTAAAGATCCTGGGATTTACCGTTCTCACCTTGCTTTTGTCGTATTACTTTGATCTTTACGAGCCGCAGCGAATTTCCGGGGGATGGGAGATTTATTTTCGCCTGCTTCTGGTTCTCAGCGTTCTCTGCTTCATTCTCGGTGGCGTTGTCATTGTCTATCCGAGCATCTATATAGGCCGACATGTTCTGACCATTGGCATTTGCTTCCTGGCGATCATGCTGGTTCTATGGCGGCGGGCCTATGAGTGGATCAATGGTCTTTCAGCATTTCGAGAACGGGTTTATGTACTGGGCAGCGGTGAGCGGGCACAGACGGTTATTGAGACACTTCGCACACGGCGCGATGCCGGAATGCAGGTTGTGGCCGGCGCGAATCAAGGCGAGTTCAGCAGCGACTACGAACGTTTTGAGGCTGATCTGCGCGGCTTCAGCGAGCAAGAATCGCGGATTGACCGCGTGATCGTTGCAATGGAAAATCGGCGCGGCGCAATGCCAGTGAAGGAGCTTCTCGACCTTCGTCTTCGCGGAGTCATCATCGAGGATGCCAACTTTCTTATGGAGAGGCTCCTTGGCAGGCTTCCTCTTGACGGACTCAATCCGAGTGCGCTCATTTTTACGCACGGTTTTAATGTAAAGGCATCACAGCAAATCATCCGGCGGCTTGTCTCAATTGTTGTGTCGTTCATCGGTTTGGTGTTGTGCCTGCCGCTTATTCCCATTCTCATTTTAGCTGTCCGGTTCTCTTCGCCGGGGCCGATCCTATTTCGGCAGACCCGGGTTGGGCTCCGGGGTCGTCCATTTACGGTTCTCAAGTTCAGAACAATGAGACAGGACGCGGAGGCCAAGGGTGCTGTTTGGGCGACAAAGAACGATCCTCGCGTAACCTCGCTGGGCCGGTTCATGAGGAAGACTCGTCTCGATGAGATTCCTCAACTCTGGAACGTGCTTCGCGGCGAAATGGGATTTGTCGGCCCCCGGCCGGAGCGCCCTGAGTTCGTGCAGTGGCTCAGTAGCGAAATCCCTTTTTATGAACTGCGTCATATCATTCGTCCAGGAATCACTGGCTGGGCCCAGGTACGCTATCGATACGGGGCAACGCTTGAAGAAACGAAACAAAAGCTCGAATACGATCTCTACTANNCGTATGCCTATGTTGGATATCCGCTGGGCATTTGGTTCCTGGCGCGTTTTCGGCCTAGCCGTTGGCAAACTGCGCCGATCAATCCAAAAGTCAGCATTGTCCTTGCCGTGCATAATGGCGCGCACCTGCTGGCCGCCAAACTCCATCATCTATTCACGCTGGATTACCCCAACATCAGCGAGATCATTGTTGTATCCGATGGCTCTGCGGATGCTACCGGCGAGGTCCTGGCGCGCCATCAGCATGCCCTGTTGAAGACGATTGTGCTTGAGGAACATCGAGGCAAGGCCGCAGCGGTGAATGCAGGAGTGGAGCTGGCAACAGGCGAGATCATTCTCTTTATTGATATCCGGCCGGAGATTGCGCCCGGAGCGATTCATTGCCTGATGGAGAATTTTGCAGATGCAAAGGTCGGCTGCGTGGCTGGCGAACTCGTCCTTCGCCAGGNNGACGATATGTTCCAGCCGCTTTCAGTGATTCGCAAGGGATACCGTTCGATTCTCGACCCGCGGGCGGTTGTATACGATGCCTGGCCCAAGAAAGTCGAAGGGGAATTTCAACGCAAGGTGCGGACTCTTGCCGGAAACTTTCAGCTCTTTCAGTTGGCTCCATGGACCCTGACCCCAGCAAATCGAGTGCACTTCCAATTCTTTTCGCATAAGGTTATGCGGCTGATTGTTCCGTATTTGTTGGTCCTCATGTTCGTCTCAACGGCGTTTCTTTCCTCTGGATCGTCACTCTTTAAGGCCTTTCTGGCTCTTCAAACCATAGGCTGGATAGTGGCCCTTGTGGGATTACGCTTCAGTATTCCGCTCCTGGGTCGGGTGGTCGCTCCAGTCAGCGCGTTGCTGGCCCTCAATGCTGCCGCTGTTGTGGGACTTTGGAAGTTCCTGCTCATTCGCAACGATCTGTGGAAGATCTGGAACTCAAGCAAACCGGACGGAGCCGGCCAAACGACCAAAAGTGAAAGTCGTGTGGAGTTGCAAGATGCGGTCTCTGGCCCGGCAATTGCCAAGCGTACATAAATTGATTGAAGATGTCCCAAGGGAGAACCATTGCAATGAGTAACAGGAAGAATCTACTTTTCACCCTCGCGCTGGGTATTTGTGCTTTGGGTACGGCATACGTCATTCACGCCCATCAGGTCAGTGTCAGGGCGGCAAAGATGGAACATGTTACGCCCCCGGCGCCGTATTTTCCCCCGGGTGCAATCTGGAACAAAGACGTGAGCAGTGAGCCTGTCGATCCGCATTCATCAGACATCATCGGATGGCTGGCTGGTGCCGGCGGATGGGGACATGGCAGACTTCAGGTAGATTTCAGCCTTCGCGTGCTGCAAGCCAATGGATCCACGCCCGTGGTGCCCTTCCACAAAGGCGATCAATTCATGAACGCAGATTCAGACTCCATAAAAACCATTCCATTACCGGCCGGCGGAGGTATTGAGGGGCAGCCGGGCTATCAATGCAATGTTGAGGATGACGATTGCCATCTGATCGTAGTCGATCGCAGTCACAGCAAGCTCTATGAAGCGTACCAGGCAAATTATGACAAAAATGCGGTCAGTGCGAACTTCGTAGCCGTGTGGGATTTGAATCGGGTTTATCCGCCATCCGGGCGTGGGGACCAGTGTACCAGNNCAGGTCGTGGCGCGCGCCATGCAGAAGTACGGGATGTTCCTGTCAGACGGAGGAAACATCGCGCTCACTGCGCAGAACGATGCTGATACGACGGCAAAATATGCAGATTTAGGATTTGGTCCGCACGATTTGGGAGCGCTCAAAGTGACTGATTTTGAAGTAGTGGATTTGGGCAAGCCTATCCCATTAACCGACGACTGCTTCCTGAATAAGTAGGACGGAAAACCCCCGTCCCTGCGATTGCAAGCCTGAGCAGGAAATGGGCCTCCTTGTGCTGCGTGAACGGTGTTGAGCGGCGGACCAGCTTTATGCCTCGGTGATCAGGTTAAATCCGGCCATACGTGATCGGGTTAAAAGCGGCCATAGAGAGAGGCAGAAGACGTTATTGTTTTACCTTGCCAACGTGTAGGTTTGCAAGGCGGGGAGTTGGGCGTTGATGTTCAGCTCCTTTGATTTCGTGTTAGTGTTGTACTCGCTCCGCCGGGGTCGCGCCTTGCGGAGTGATCCAGGGCCGA
>PMXH01000282.1:0-7684 GCA_003165855.1 Acidobacteriaceae bacterium
GCGCTTGCACGCTGGGATCCCAATTCTGGAGCTGGGCCGCCGCGATCAGTTCCCGGTTATGGAGGTTCGGGTTTTGCTGAAGCCACTGTTGCGCCTCAACCAGCTCCAGGGGATAGGTGCAGGCGACTAATACCTGGCCGAGGAGCGCGTCGGGGTAAAGCGCAATGGGGGCTATCAAGTTGGCCAGGTCATTGGGCGAAATCGCGGATGGGGGCTGCGGCGCGTCCGACGGGGCGTCTGAGGACACTTGGGCCAGGCTGCGAAATCCGGATACCAGGGCGACGACGAGGAAGACGATCGCGAGTGTTTTTGTAAGCTTCGGCTGAAGCTTCGGCCGAGAGATGAATCCGCTCATATGCCACCTCCAGCTAGCGTAGTGCGAAATGCAGAGCGCCGATGTTCCGGCGTTTCTTGCACTGCTTCAAACGCGGAAAGTAAGCATGGTCGTGGCCTGCTGAGTTCAAAGAGCTTTGTGACGCACTTGCGATAGGGATTGGCTCATTGGACTCTTCCCGTGGTTTGCATTCTATATCAGATGAGCCAGAGCGAGGAGCGGGATGCCATGAGCGGAGCAAGAAGCGGAATCAGGCCTGGAATTCGCTGGCTTCGGGGAAGCGGAGATTGCACTTGCTGAGGGTGTCGTTGAGGAGAGTCTCGACTTTGGTCTCTTCACAGTTGCGGGACATGGCGAGTTCGCTGACGAGCAGATAGCGGGCGCGTTCGAGCATTTTCTTCTCGCGGAACGATAAGGGCTTGGCCTGGTGGAGGGCGATGAGGCTCTTGAGGACTCCGGCGACTTCCAAGAGGGAGCCGGTACGCATGCGGTCGGAGTTTTCCTTGAAGCGGTCTTTCCAGTCGGCGGTGGTGAGGTTTTCGGCGACGGAGAGGAAGTCGAGGATTTTTTGCACCTCGCCGTTGCGAACGACGCGGCGAATGCCGACGCTGCCGACGTTGTTGCAGGGCACCATGACCTTGAGACTGCTGGACTTAATGTGGAGGAGATAGAACTTTTCCACGGTGGCGCCGACGGAGCGGCTGCTGATTTGTTCGATGACCCCCACCCCGTGGTTGGGATAGACGACCTTGTCGCCGATATGAAAATTCAGATCAGCTCCACTCATAATCAAGGCACCTGGGCAGGAGAAAGGGTCTAGTGGGGAGAAGCGATGCCGCTACTAGGAGACAGCGTACCCCTAAAAAGGGCGAAAAGCAAGGATTGGTGCGGGGTTGCGGGGATCGGGGATGCTAAACGAGGAAGCATGCGGTACTAAGTTGCTGTTTTTAGATGGGTTAGGTCTCGACGTGGTGCGGGGCGTCCGTCGGGCAGCACCGGGTCGGGACAGCCCTTTCGGCCCTGCTTTGGACAGGCAAGAGCGACTGTTCCCAGACAAGCATCTTCCCCGGACAGGGCGGTGCTTATAATCGCCGTGTGAGTCTTGAACGGGGAAAATCGGACAGACCGGCGGGGCGGGTTCTGGGGCTCGACGTGGGGTCGAGAAGGATTGGGATGGCGGTGTCGGATCCTTTGGGGATTACGGCGCAGGGCTTGGAGACTTTACAGCGGCGGAACAAGCGGACGGACTTGGCAGCGCTGGAGCAGGTGATTCGGGAGTACGGGGTGCGGGAGATTGTGGTCGGGCTGCCGTTGCGTATGAGTGGCGCGGAGGGGACGCAGTCGGGGAAGATGCAGGTGTTCGCGGAGGAGTTGCGGAAGCGGTTCCGGCTGCCGGTGCACATGTGGGATGAGCGGCTGACCTCGGCGGAAGCGAATCGATTGCTGCGGGAGACGGAGTTATCGATCGAGAAGCGGGCGAAGGCNNTCGGACCTCGGACTTCGGACCTCAGGCTTCGGACCTCAGGCTTCGGATTTGGCCGCGGGTCTATCTCGGGCTGGTGATCGGTTGTAACTTTCGGGATCTCTTATGGACTGGATGAGGGAGTTGAGCATCCGGCCTAATTCAGTTGAAAGCTTGGTCAGAGCTTCGGTACGTGGCGGGGTTAGATACTTTAGGCGTTGGGCGATCAGAACCTGGGTTTCCAACTCGAGAAGGGAGCCCCGAGCGTGACAGAAGAACAGGGCGCGGTCACGATCTGTTGATCGTCCTTTGCCTTCTGCAATGTTGCTGGGAATCGAGACGGCCGCTCTTCGCATCTGGCTGGTCAGCCCGTAGAGCTCCTCTTTTGGGAAGTCTCGGGTTTCGCCGTAAACGCATTCGACCAGATCCATGGCACGCTGCCAAACTCTGAGATCTTGGTAGGAAGCAGCCATGACATTTACCTCCTGCGGGTGGTTTCTCGACAGATTGCGCGATTCGGGAACGTTGCGCAAGTGCGGACATCACACCTTGTCAGCTCTTTTTGTCAGCTCTTTCTGTGGATCGGGAATCGCGGCTTAGGGCTGCCGTCCGAGGTCCGGGGTCTGAGGTCCGCTGCCTTGCTTTCCACGCATGGCGCGGCGGTAGGCGGCGACGTTGGTATTGTGCTCTTCGATGGTGCGGGCGAAGCGGTGGTGGCCGGCGGCGTCGGCGACGAAATAGTAGTAATCGGATTGCGCGGGACGCATGGCGGCTTCGAGCGCGCTCTTGCCGGGATTGGCGATGGGGCCGGGCGGGAGTCCGGGGAATCGATAGGTGTTGTAGCGGGAATTGAAGCGCATGTCATCGTGGTGCAGCGCACCGGTGTAGGTTCCGGCTAAGAGTTCCGCATAGATAATGCTGGGGTCGGCGTCGAGGGCGATTTGTTTCTGCAGGCGGTTGTAGTAGACGCTGGCGACGAGGGGGCGTTCTTCGGCTACGGCAGTTTCTTTCTCGACGATAGAGGCCATGATTACGGTGCGTTCGAGGTCGGCGCCGATCTGCGCGGTTTCAGAAGAGACCGGTGTGCTCCCCGCGGCGGCGCTCGCCACGTGAATCAATCCAATTTGATGCGCGACCTGACGGAATTGCTTGACCATGGCGGCGGCGATGTCCTGCATGGTTTGCATGCGGCTGAATTCGTAGGTGTCGGGGAAAAGGTAGCCTTCAAGTGATGGCGCTCCGGGAGCGAGGTCGGCGATAAGGACGGTATCGGAGTGCGCTACCTTCAGGAAATCTTCGGCGGGGCCGAGTCCGGCGGTTTCGATGGCGCGGGCGATGTCGAACATGGTGAAACCTTCGGGGACGACGACGGTGCGGAAGTAGACGTCGCCGCGGGCCAGGCGATTATGGACGTCGATCAGGTTGCGGGATTCGTCGAACCGGTATTCTCCGGCTTTGAGCGAGCGGCCGCGGTGCAGATAGTGCCACAGAATGAAGGCTCGCTCGCTGCGGATAATTCCGCTGGACTTGAGTTCGGAGGCGATGCGGCGGGTGGAGTATCCGGGATGCAGCATCACGAAAGTTTGTCCCGAAGGTTCAACGGGAATTAGCACAGCCCAGGCGAACCAGGCCGCGGACGCGAGCGCGGCAATGAGGATGAGCCAGAAGAGCTTACGCACGATGGCGACAGTTTAGACGATGATGGAAGGTGTGCGCAGCTGACTTTAGTAAGAATTTGACTCGGCTGCCGGTGATGGTGCAGTTTGGCTCACGCGGTGGGCCGGTTAAGTAGGAGATCCCTCGCTATGCCTGAAAAACGGCTCCGCTCAGGATGACACTGGTCGTGTAATAGTCAAACTGCACCACTATCCGGCTGCCCGTCTGGTTTTTGCGACCTTTTCGGCGCGGTATACTCAAATGTTCTGGAGACCATCTAATAACTTCATGAGACGTAGCTCGCCCTTTTGGGCTTTGACTCTGCTGCTGGCGGTGCTGCCCACGACGGGCTGCCTTTTCCGTACGCGGCCGGTGGAGGAAACCTATTCCAAGGCTCCTCTTCGAGAATCCTCGCAAGCAGGATTAATCGACAGCATTAATCAACAGGCGGTGAAAATCCGGTCGTTGCAGGCGACGGTGGATATCGACACTTCCGCAGGCGGGGCGAAGAAGGGCCACGTCACCGACTACAAAGAGATTCGTGGCTATGTGCTGGCGCAGAAGCCGGCGATGCTGCACATGATCGGGTTGTTGCCGATCGTGCGGACGACGGCTTTCGACATGGTGAGCAACGGCGAGGAGTTCAAGCTGTGGATTCCGCCGAGAAACCGCTTTGTGGTAGGGCGCAACGAGGTGCAGACGCACAACGCGGACCAGCCCATGGAAAGCATCCGGCCGCAGGATATCTACGAGGCGTTGCTGATTCGCGCCGTCGATCCCGAGCACGAGATTGCGGTGCTGGAGAATGGTTACGAGATTCTGCACGATTCCAAAGGGCATCGCGTTCTGCAGGACGACTACGAGTTGGTGGTGATTCGCAAGCGGGACAAGGGCTGGGCGCTGTCGCGGAAGATTGTGTTCAGCCGCACCGACCTGCAACCGCATCGCCAGTACATTTACGATGAGAAGGGCAATCTGGCAACGGATGCGAGGTATGCGAACTATAAAGAGTACGATGGCGTGAGCTTCGCGTCGCGCATCGAGATTTTCCGGCCGCAAGAGGAGTACGACATCACGCTTAACATGTTAAAGCTGGAAATCAACAAAGTGCTGAGGGATGATCAGTTTGTGCTGCAGCAGCCGCCGGGAGCGGAGGTGGTGCATCTGGACAAGCCGCAATCGAGTTCCGCCGCACCGCCGCCGGGGACGAGAAACGGGCGCTAACACTGTCACTGTTGTCAGCGCGAGCCAAAACCAAGATCCCTCGCTGCGCTCGGGATGACAAAGCAGTTGCGATGACAAGTGGTTCGAGTTTCAGCAGACTCTTCTTATGAACAAAATGGTGATTGCCAACCTGGTGCACCGGCCGTTGCGGTCACTGATCAGCATTGTCGCCGTGGCGCTGGAAGTGGCGTTGATTCTGCTGATCGCCGGCCTTGCCTACGGCATCATGAACGACTCCAAGGGCCGCCAGGCAGGGGTGGGAGCCGATGTGATTGTGCAGCCCCCCGGTTCGACGAACCTGGTCGCCATCGGCGGTGCGCCCGTTTCTATCAAAGTGGCCGAGATCCTGCGCAAATTGCCCCACGTGAAAGTGGTGAGCCCGGTGATCTGGCAGCTTTCCACCCAGGGATCGCTCGAAGTAATTGATGGAATCGATCTTGGGACCTTCGAGGGTTTAGGGGGACCGTTTCAATATGTGCAGGGCGGCCCGTTCCAGAGGCCGAATGAGATGTTGGTGGATGATTACATTGCGCGCCAGAAACATGTGAAGGTTGGCGACACGATGGACGTCCTGAACCATGAATTTCGCGTGGCGGGAGTGGTGGAGAATGGCCGCGGCGCGCGCAAGTTCCTGCCTCTTGCCTCTCTGCAGGATCTACTCAGCGCCAAGGATAAGGCATCGGTCTTTTACCTGAAGCTCGACGACCCAGCCAGTACCGACGCCGTGGTGAATGAGGTAAAGAGCCAGCCTGGCATGGAAAAGTATTCCGTGCAATCGACCGAAGAGTATCTGAGCATGATGACGCCCAGCCATTTGCCCGGCTTCCGCCCGTTCATCGGCGTGGTGATTGGGGTGAGCGTGATCATCGGCTTTCTGGTGATCTTCCAATCGATGTACGCGGCGGTGATGGAGCGCACGCGCGAGATAGGGATTTTGAAGGCGATGGGCGCGTCGAAATTTTATATTGTGAGCGCGATTCTGCGGGAGACTGGCTTGCTGGCCGTGCTCGGTATCGTCCTCGGCATCGGATTCAGCTTCGCAGCCAGTTGGGCGATCCGGCATCGCTTCCCATTGGTGCAGGTTGTGGTTACAAGCGATTGGGTTCTGCGAGCCATGCTGGTGGCGGTGTTGGGGGCAATCGCGGGAGCGCTGTACCCTGCATTCAAGGCGGCGGGTAAGGATCCGATTGAGGCGCTGGCGTATGAGTAGCGCAGCTTCTAGCTCAAGAAGCTGACTGTCATCCCGAGCGTAAGCGAAGGATCTTGGTGTCTGCTTGGGTCGGCGTCATGGGCGGCGCAAGCACGAACCAAGATCCCTCGCTTCGCTCGGGATGACAATCGCGTAGTTCTATTCTTCCGGTTCCGGCTTAGCTTCGATTCCTGCCCGCTTCAGCAGGCGCCGGAGTCCTCGTTCTCCGGCGGCGCGGCGCTGTTCGCCGGCGATGTTGCCGTCGCGATCGATCACCACGTAGATGGGATAGCTTTGAGCGTTGTACATGGCGGCGAGGTTGGTGTCTTTGGTGAGCACGATGGGAACGGATCGAGGGTGCTCGGCCAGGTACTTCCTGACCTTCTGATCGGGCTCGAGGACGTCGACTGCGAGCACGATCAGGCCTTTGCCGGCGAACTCCTTGGCGATGTCGTCAACCAGGGAGGCTTCGTTTTCGCAGTACTTGCACCAGGTGGTCCAGAACTCGAACAGGACGACCTTGCCCTTGACCGACGCGTTGTTGAACTGATCGCCGGTTGTGGTTTTGGCGCGGAAGCGAGGAGCGGGTTCGCCGGTTTCGTCGGCGGCGAAGGCGCAGAGGGCGGCGAACGCGAGTGCGATCGGCACGAGACGGCGGAAAGTGAACGATGGCGCTGCCATGGGGCGGAATGTTAGCACGGATGCGGGAATTGGTTAGCCCATATTTATTAACTCAACGTTGACAATTCCTTGCAGGCTCCGGTATCTTTAAAGCTTTGGGAAGTCTCGCGGTTGCCCGCCTGATGGTCTGGCGTCCTCGCCGGAGAATCACCGAGCGGTCTTCTTTGTAATTTCAATCGCGTTTCGCAATTTTTTTCATTCCGGGAGATTCCGATGTCAACCTATTTCCCCAAAGCGGGGGAAATTGTGCGCAAGTGGTACGTCGTGGATGCGGACGGTCAGACGCTGGGTCGTATGGCCTCGCAAGTGGCTCGCATCCTTATGGGCAAAGAGAACCCGCAGTACACACCCTTTCTCGATACCGGCGATCATGTGATCGTCATTAATGCCGAGAAAGTGAGAACGACCGGTATGAAGTCGGAGCAGAAACAATATCACCACTACACCGGCTACCCCGGTGGTCTGCGCACCGAAGATTACCGCAAGCGTTTGGCGCGCAAGCCGGAAAAGATTATTGAAGATGCGGTGCGGCGCATGCTGCCCAAGAACAAGCTGGCGGCGCATATGCTCTCGAAGCTGAATGTGTACAAGGGGGATAAGCATCCCCATGAGGCGCAGAAGCCGCAGGATTTGAAGTTGGAAGTACGGGCGTAGGGCAGGAGCAGTTGAGCGGGAGATCCTTCGCTCCGCCTGAAAAGCGGCTGCGCTCAGGATGACAAAACGATTAGGAGCTGGAAACTCAATGGCTGAATTGGTTCAGTACTACGGAACGGGACGGCGGAAGCGGGCGATTGCGCGGGTGTATCTGCGTCCGGGCAGCGGCGATTTCAAAGTTAACGGGCGTGAGTTTGAGGAATATTTCGTAACGCCGGCGCAGCGTTCGGCGGCAAAGGCGCCGTTGGCGTCTACCGAGACCGCGGCTTCGTTCAACATCATTGCCAGCGTGCTGGGCGGCGGGGTGCGGGGGCAGGCCGACGCGGTAAAGCTCGGCATTGCGCGCGCGTTGATGCAGTTCAACGCGGAGTTGCGCGGCAAGCTGAAGTCCGAGGGAATGGTGACGCGGGACTCGCGCGGCAAAGAGCGGAAGAAGTACGGCCAGAAGGGCGCGCGCAAGCGGTTCCAGTTCTCGAAACGCTAG
>PMXH01000282.1:7706-9360 GCA_003165855.1 Acidobacteriaceae bacterium
AAGATGAAGGAATACATCTTCGGAGAGCGCAACGGGATTTACATCATTGACCTGCAGAAGACGCTGAAGATGTTCAAGGAAGCGTCGAGATTTGTACAGGAGCTGGCGGCCGACGGCAAGATTGTGCTGTTCGTGGGAACCAAGCGCCAGGCGCAGGATGCGATTGCCGAAGAGGCCACAAAGTGCGGCAGCTTCTACATCAATCAGCGCTGGCTGGGCGGACTGCTGACCAACTGGGTTACGGTGCAGAAGTCGGTGAAGCGGCTGAAGGAGCTCGACGAGATGGCCACGGATGGCCGCTACGAGCTGCTGCCGAAAAAAGAAGTAATCAAGCTGGAACGCGAGCGCAAGCACTTGCAGGCCAACCTGGCGGGCATCAAGAATATGAGCCGGTTGCCGGATGCGGTGTTCGTGATCGATTCGAACAAAGAACAGATCGCGGTGCGGGAAGCGCGCAAGCTGGGCATTCCGGTGGTCGCGGTGGTGGATACGAATTGCGATCCCAGCGAAGTGGATTACGTGATTCCGGGCAACGACGACGCGTTGCGGGCGATCCGGCTGTTTACTTCGAAGATTTCGGAGTCGATCGCCGAAGGTGCGCAGTTGATGACCGACAAGCAGGTAGCCGACATGACGGCCGCGACCGAGCAGGCTCAGGCTCGGGAAATGCAGCAAGCGGAGGATGCGGCGGCTGCGCTCGAAGTTCGAGCCCAGGAAGCTGCGGCGGCTGCTGATCTGACCGACATCGGCGAAAACATCAGCATGGAAGAAGTGCTGGGTCCGGGGACGCACAAGAAGCCGGTCGCGAACGAGGAAGCGGTCGAGATTCCCAAGGTCGAGAGCCAGACGGTTTAGAAATCGTCGTCGGTCGTTAGTCGTTGGTCGTTAGCGAAAGACCAAAAACCGGGCGTTTGACATCAGACCCGCGCGGGTCGTCCGGCGCGGGTCAAAGTTTGTAAGAAGCAAAGTTTCAAAAGGTTTCAGAGTTTCAAGGTTTCAAAATCTACGCGGATGCAGCGGCTCTTCGTCTTTGCAACCTTGAAACTCTGAAACCTTCGGCACGAACCAGAATTCATGAGGACTGTCAACGAATGAGCACTACTATGGCAAACATTTCTGCGGCGCAAGTGAAAGACCTCCGGGAAAAAACCGGAGCACCGATGATGGATTGCAAACAAGCCCTGACCGAGGCCAAGGGCGATATGGAGCAGGCGGTCGTGATCCTGCGCAAGAAGGGTGTTTCGGTTGCGGCCAAGAAGGCGACGCGTGTGACCAGCGAGGGAGCGGTTACCAGCTACATTCACGCCGGCGGCAAGATTGGTGTGCTGGTCGAAGTGAACTGCGAGAGCGATTTCGTGGCGCGCACCGACGACTTCAAGGAACTGGTGCACGACATCGCCATGCACATCGCTGCCAGCGATCCGCGTTACGTGCGCAAAGAAGACGTGACCAAGGCTGACTTCGATCGGGAGAAGGACATTTATCTCGCGAAGGCCATCGCCTCGGGCAAGCCAGAGAAAATTGCCGAAAAGATGGTCACGGGCATGATGGAAAAGTTCTACGAGGAGGTCTGCCTGTTGGAGCAGCCCTTCATCAAGGACCAGGGCGTCACCATCAAGGAACTGATCGCGACCAAGGTGGGCAAGCTGGGCGA
>PMXH01000456.1 GCA_003165855.1 Acidobacteriaceae bacterium
CTCATGGTCCTCACCTGCACCGGCGTCAGCTTCTTCCACGGCTCCAACGACGGGCAAAAGGGCATGGGCCCCATCATGCTCATCCTCATCGGCACCGTCCCCACCGCCTACGCGCTGAACCACGCCGTCACCTACCAGGATTCTCAGGATTTCATCGCCGTCTCCCGCCAGGCTGCCGACGTGCTAACCAACTACGTCAGCCCCAACGCCGCCGTCGGCGACGCCCACGACGATGTCACTCAATACATCCGCGACAAAAATTTCACCCCTAACACCATGCTCGCTCTGCGCACCCTGGTCACCGACATCGGCAACGAAACCGCTCTCTACAAAGAGATGAAGAACATCCCCAACGACCAGGTCCGCAACTTCCGCAACGACATGTATCTCATCAGCGAAGCCATCCGTCTCATGCAGAAGAGTCACAACCCAACCTTTACTGCTTCCGAAACCGCCGTCCTCGCCAACTACAAAAAGCACATCGACCACTCCACCCGCTTCATTCCCCTCTGGGTAAAAGTCGCCGTAGCCATGGCCCTCGGCCTCGGCACCATGGTCGGCTGGAAGCGCATCGTCGTAACCGTCGGAGAAAAAATCGGCAAGAGCCATCTCACCTACGCCCAGGGCGCAGTCGCAGAAATCACCGCCATGGCCACCATCGGCGCCGCCGACGGCTTTGGCCTCCCCGTCAGCACCACCCACGTCCTCTCCTCCGGCATCGCCGGCACCATGGCCGCCAACCACTCCGGCATCCAGTGGTCCACCGTCCGCAACCTGGCTCTCGCCTGGGTCCTAACGCTGCCGGTAGCCATGATGCTGTCCGGCTCGCTATTCTGGCTCTTCCGCAAGACGTTCTAAAGAAAATTTCGCCCTCATTACTACTGCTTGTCATTCCGAACCGGGCGCCAAGCCCGGTGAGGAACCTGCGTTATTCTTTGCTGGAAACTCCTGCTGGAAAACCCCACGCCCTTGGCATATACTATTGCATATGCCAACCCAGCACCGTAAAGCCAAGCTGTTCATGAACAACCGCAGCCAGGCCGTCCGCCTGCCCAAGGACTTTCAATTCAAAACGGACGAAGTCTTTATCCGCAAGGTAGGCGCGGACGTAGTCTTGTCCCCGCGCCCCTCGGATTGGTCTTCCTACCTGACCGACGCCCCAGTCGCTTCACCTTCATTCATGGAGAATATCGAGGACCTGCCCGTGCAGGAGCGCGAGCCCTAATGCCCCGCTACATGCTGGACACCGACACCTGCTCCTACATCATGCGCCGTTCGCCCGTTGCGGTTCTAAAACGCCTCGCCAAAGTTCCCGTCGACGACGTCTGCATCTCGGTCATCACCAAATCGGAGCTCTTGTTCGGAGTCGAAGTATCCCCAAAACGCCGCCAGGATGAAGCGGCCCTCACCGCCTTTCTGCGCTACGTCGAGGTCCTGGACTTCTCCGATGAGGCATCCCTTCATTACGCCAAAATTCGCGCGGAACTGAAAGCCCGTGGCGCGATGATCGGAGCCAACGATCTATTCATCGCCGCCCACGCCCGCAGCCTGGGCCTGACCCTAGTCACCAACAATACCCGAGAATTTAAACGCGTCCGGGGTTTGTCCATCGACAATTGGATNNAACGCAGTCGAAGGATCCCTTGCACGACCACGCTGCCAGCAGCCTCGTCAGGCGTTTCCATCGTCGTTTCCCTCACCCCACAAGGCCGTGCCCTCCCGATTACCTACCTCGTCCCAATTTCGTAGCTAAAATAGAGCCTTACTCAAGGACTCATCCCCATGGACAAACTCATCATCCGCGGCGGCGAGCCGCTGCTCGGCACCGTCCACATCAGCGGCGCAAAAAATGCCGCGCTTCCCTGCATGGCCGCCGCCCTGCTCACCGACGAACCCGTCATCCTCGAAAACATTCCGCAAGTACGAGACATCCAAACCACCCGCAATCTTCTCGCCGCCATGGGAGCCGAGGTCGAACTCGGTTACGGACGCGCCCATCACCGCACCACCATCCACTGCAAAAATCTCGCCAGCCCCGAAGCTTCCTACGAACTGGTCAAGACCATGCGCGCCTCCACCCTCGTCCTCGGACCGCTCGTCGCCCGCTGTGGCCGCGCCCGCGTCTCGCTCCCCGGCGGCTGCGCCATCGGCAGCCGTCCCATCGACCTTCACATCAAAGGACTCGAACAACTCGGCGCGAAAATTACACAAGATCACGGCTACGTCGAAGCCACCGCCGATCGCCTGAAAGGCGCAGAAATCGTCTTCGACAAAATCACCGTCACTGGCACAGAAGACCTCCTCATGGCCGCCACTCTCGCCGAAGGCGAAACTATCCTTCAGAACGCCGCCCGCGAACCCGAAGTCGCCGACCTCGCTGCCCTGCTTAACAAAATGGGAGCGAAAATCGAAGGCGCCGGCACCGCCACCATCCGCATCAAAGGTGTGAGCAAACTAAAAGGTGCGAAGCACCGCGTCATCCCCGACCGCATCGAAGCCGGCACGTTCCTCATCGCCGGCGCCATGACCGGTGGCGATCTCAACATCGCCGGATGCGATCCCGCCCACCTCGGCGCGATCCTCGGCAAGCTCAAAGAAGTCGGCGTCAAAACCAAATCCACCGCCGATTCCGTCCGCGTCATGGGCGACAATCCCTTCATCGCCGCCGACATGAGCACCGAAGAATATCCCGGATTCCCCACCGACATGCAGGCTCAATTCATGGCCTTAGCCACGCAAGCCGAAGGCGCGTCCGTCATCACCGAAAACATTTTCGAGAACCGCTTCATGCACGCGCAGGAATTAGTCCGCATGGGCGCGAACATTAAAATCGAAGGCCGCCGCGCCGTCGTCCGCGGCAAAACTCCACTCAGCGCCGCCGCCGTCCTCGCCAGCGACTTGCGCGCCAGCGCATCTCTAGTCCTCGCCGCCCTCGTCGCCGATGGCGAAACCATCATCGACCGCGTCTACCACATCGATCGCGGCTACGAAAACATCGAAGAAAAACTCCGCGCCGTCGGCGCCCAAATCAAACGCATCGGTGAAATGTTTCCTAAGAAAGCGGCTCCAGCGAGAGCTTAGAAGGTGGGCAAGGTGACACGCCGGGATATATCGAATCGGGAAGGGCACGGCTTCAGCCGTGCCATCCAAGTCCAATAAGGACGCGGGCTTTAGCCCCTGAGGGCTTTGGCGACAGCGCATCAGAA
This sequence comes from Acidobacteriaceae bacterium, assembly GCA_003165855.1. Classification (GTDB taxonomy): domain Bacteria; phylum Acidobacteriota; class Terriglobia; order Terriglobales; family Acidobacteriaceae; genus Sulfotelmatobacter. The sequence goes on from PMXH01000456.1 coordinate 3,207, forward strand.
AATGGCTTCTGGTATCCTGCCAAGATTGAAGAAAATAATGCCAAGCGAAACCACCAATGAGGCAACGCGACGCGAATGGCGGAAGCTAGGTTTTTTCTACGACAGAGACGATTCCGCCAAAGAGTGGAAGATTGTCGGTTCTCGTGAAGGGCTGCGGACCTTCGCGCACATTATCCGGCGATACGCATCGAACCCGGAAAACAACGTTCTCTCCGGACACGACCACTACGGCCCTTACATGTATTTGGAAATCGGAACCTGGAGCGAATCACAGATTACGAATCACTGGATAGCCGGCCCTGTGGATAACCTACTCAAGTTGTCATCAACAGTAGAACAGCTTATCGCCGCCGCCAGCGTTGGGGACAGGCTTCCTTTGAGAGTTGCTTTTGCTCAAGCCTCGCCTTACGATCTTGTGCTCGAGATGCGTGACGATACATTCGATCCCCCGAGTGCCGACTCCAATTGCTCGCAGCCGTAGCCAGGTCCACTTACTCCCGCGTCAACTCCTCAATCACTCCCCAATGCTGCGGATACTCCCTTACCAACTCCTCCCTCTTCGCCATCTCAAAATCCTCAAAATCAAACCCCGGAGCCACCGTGCACCCCACCAGCGCAAACCCGCGCCCATCCCGCACTCGCGACCCAAACCAGCATCCCGCCTTCACCACCGCCTGCAACACCTCGCCCGCCTCCGGATCGCTCCCTAACAAAATCTCCGAATACCGTCCATCCTCCTCAATCACATGCACCACCAGCGCCGACCCCACATAAAAATGCCACACCTCATCCGACCGCAACCGATGAAACGCCGAGAACTCTTCTCCTTGCAGTAAGAAATAAATCGCCGTCGACACCGCCCGCATCCCCGTAAACCCATCCGGCAAACTCTCCTTCGCCAAAATCAAATCCGCGCGATAAGTCTGCCGATAATGCCCACCCTCCGGATGCGCCGCCAGCCCCAGCTTCTCAATCCAATACGCCGCTTCTCTGGTCATCCACTCCCCTTCATCGTGTCCTGCCTATCACGATCACATTTTTCCATGAAACGTTCCTGATCCTCCCGCCACTATTCCGGTTAGGAGAAAGTCCCTTGTCGATCCCTGAAGTCTATCTGGCCCGCAATCTCGACGCTGCCTGCATCATCGCTCTCTGGATATCCAGCTATCATGCCGATCCCAAACCGCAACCCGTCACCGCCGAAGCCGTTGCCGCGTTGACCCAATACCTGCGCGGAGCCCAGTATTCATCATCCTCTTCGCCACTGGAAGAGCAGTTCGCCAGCCTCGGAATTCAAGTAGTCCGACGCAGCGAGCGCCCCATCGGCGCCCCGGCCGAAGCTTCCACGAACCAATCCATCGAGGACCCCGACCCCTACCGCGTTCGCGAGTACTGCTTCCGGGTTGGAGACATTACCATTTCTGCCCGACTTCCAGCCTTTGCTTAGCGGCCAACCGCCGCCTGAAACGCCGCTAAGCTCCCACCTCTCAGGTTCGCCCACCTCTCGCGGGAAGCCCACCCTTGCACCCTCTGCAAGGGTGGGGATTCATAAACCCGCCGCGCGAAAATCACGCACAGAATGATGATTCACTCCATCCCATCATCCCACTGCCTCCGCGCCGTTCCTCAGCCCACCACTTGACTCCCCGTGTTATCCTTTTTCCCGTACCTCGCGGGCCCCGCGCGGCGTCTTTTTCCGGACTCCGCCACCTACAATGAGGCGGCCCTACCTGCGTTCCCTTTCCTCGCAAGGATAAAGACAGCAGATGGAGGAGTTGCGAGCACATCCGATGTGTGCGTGCACTCTTCATTTCGCGTACGCCCACCGGTTCAATCTGAACAACGCTCAATCTGAACCGTATTCAACCTGGATCACGAATGAATCCAAATATCGAGGAGACTAAAATGAAATTCAACAAGCTCACGCCCAACCTTGTCGTCCACAACGTCGAAGCCAGTCTCAACTTCTACCGCTCCGTGCTCGGCTTTCAGCCCGGCTTCACCGTCCCCGATCAACCTCCCTACGTCTTCGGCTCCGTCACCTCCGGTGCCGTCGAGATTTTCTTCAACGACCACAAAGCCGTCGCCGAAGACTATCCCGCACTCGGTGCCAAGCCCATCGGCGGCAGCCTCACCTTGTTTATCGAAGTCGAAGGCATCGCAGAAGTCCTCGCCGCCGTCCAAAAAAACGGAGCGAAGATCACCATGCCCCTCAAAGACCAGTTCTACGGCATGCGCGAATTCGCCTTCGAAGCTCCCGAAGGCTGGATCGTCACCATCGCCGAAAGAATAAAACAGTAATCTTCGATCACACCAGGCACTGGGGACACTGCGGCCTCCGCCGTGAACCCCCGTGCCCACTGTGGTTCAGCACTACTTCTTCGCCTGAGCGTACTCATTCGCGCCCATGAAGTGCAGCGACACATAAGGCTCCTCGCCCACCACCCAACTATCATGCCCCGGCGCAATATAGAAAACATCGCCCGCCTTCATCTCGATCACGAGTCCATCATCCATCGCCGCAGTCGCCCGCCCCGAGACCACCATGCCCACATGCTCCACCCTGCAACTCTTCGCCCCCGCCGCATCCCCCACGTGCACCGACCACTTCCAACCCGGCTGATACGTCGCGCGTCCAATCGTCATCCCGCCCACATGAATCACCTCGAACTTTCCCTTTTCAAAAGTCCGTAACTCATCCGGATCCTCAAACCGCTTCAGAATCACGTCATCCATGACTTCCCTCCCTGATCAGTCAACAGCATCCATCTCGATCATAATAAAATTCATGTCCTTATCTGGATCGTCTAACCCGCGAATAAAACTCCGGCCGCGACGCCCCGCGCGGCAGACGCAAAAAAGCCCGGCATCTCTGCCAGGCTTCTAAGATTCCAGCGCGCCACTCCGCGCTATTTTCTCGTGAACGGTTCGCTCTTCGCGGCCACCCGCTCCACATCTTCATTTGTATACGTTCGCACCGCGTGCTTCCCCCGCTTCGCCGCCGCGGACGCCTCCACCGCGCTGGCGCTCTGTTCCACTCCCACGTAATACGTCCAGTTCGTGCGCTCTTCTCTTTCGGGCCCGCGCTCGCCCCGCTCGCCGCGCATCCCCATCATTTCCGGATGCATTCCCTCCGCACGCCCTGCCTCCGCATGCGGCAACCACACCGCCCGTCCCACCGCCGGACTTCCTCCCCCCGAATACCACACCACCTCGGTGTGTACCGCGTCCGTGTTCACGGAATTCATCGACATCGTCGCATTCCGCGCTCCCGCCTGCAGTCCGCCCGTCGCGTTGCTCGCTCCCACCGGCGACGACGAAACCGTCTCAAACCCCACGCTCGGCGTAGTCAACAGCGGCACATACGGCCCGCATCCATACGGACAATACCCCGCCACGCCTCGCCCGCCGTCCTGTCCAAACGCCAGCGCCGAGAACACCACCACCGCCAACCCAACCACAAATCCACGCATAACCCACCTCCGGGGAAACCTATCCACACCGCTCGGAGCAGGTCGCGTGCCAGCCCTCAATGCAACCATTCCGCCCCATTCACCGCCTTTTCAGCCTCTTCCGCACTCGCCGCCCATCGCCCACTTTCCCCGATGCGCAAGAACCTGCCTACAAACCGCAGAAAACTGTCTTCTCAAGTTATGCAGCAGAATTACCAACGCCTATGCAGTGAGGTCGCATGTGCAACTGTTCGCACGCAGCATGCGCCACCGTTCACCTTTTTTATCGACAATCCCAACCACCCTCGATCGCAATTAGTGCATAATGTACGCTCTCGTTTTCCGGACCAGCGAGTCCTTGTCGATCACAGGGGGTTCTTGATGCAACTTCGCGAAGCTAACTGCCATGCCTCAGCGCCGCGCGCTAAAGTTGTTCTTTTCGCACTCATGGGCGCACTTTTGTTTCTTGCCAGCGTGTCTCAATCGGCACAGTCCCAAACCTACAGGGTCATTCACAACTTCACTGACAAGAAAAGCGATGGAGCCACACCTTACGGAGGGCTCATCCTGGATCGATCGGGAAATCTCTATGGCGCCTCGTATCTCGGTGGCCTTTACGCCAACGGAAGTGTCTACCGGCTCGTACGCAGCGGTGACTCCTGGACGTACAGTTCGTTGTACAGCTTTAAAGGTCTTTCTGAAGGTGTAAAGGACGGATCGGGGCCAGGCTTCGGTTCTCTGGTCATGGGAGCCGACGGCCTTCTGTTTGGAACCACCGAGAGCGGCGGATACTTCGGCACAGACTTTGCCGTCTGCGACTGTCCCGGCAAGGAGGTTGTCATCCATCAGTTTGGCATCGGCAAGGACGGTGCTCAACCCATTGGCGGCGTGGTGCTCGATCCCGAAGGCAATTTCTATGGAACCACCAGCTTGGGGGGCGCCTTCGGCAATGGCACAGTCTTTAAAGAAACACGTTCCGGGCACCGTTGGACCGAGAGCATAATCTACAACTTCACCGCGGAGAACGATCCCATCAATCCGGCGGCCGGCGTCACCCTTGACCCCCAAGGCAATCTTTACGGTACCGCTTCTCTCGGCGGTACCTTCGGCTATGGCGCCGTTTACCAGCTGTCGCCGTCCGCTTCCGGCTGGACCGAGACCGTCCTGTACAACTTCCAGAACGCGGACGATGGCGCCAATCCAGTTGGCGGCCTGGTCTTGGACGGCGCAGGAAATCTGTACGGCTCGACCTTCGACGGTGGCGTCAACGGCGGCGGCATCGTGTACGAAATGTCGCCTTCCACCGAAGGCTGGACCTTTACCATCCTCTACAGCCTCACCGGCGGGTATAGCGGGCCGTATAACAAACTCACGCTCGACGGCATTGGAAACATTTACGGCTTTACCAACGGTGCAGGTGCGAACGGACTCGGATCGGTGTTCAAGCTAGTTCCGGCCAACGGCGGTTGGACCTTTACCGATCTCTACGACTTCGTCGGCGGCACCACCGGCGGACAGCCTTACGGCAGCGTGGCCGTCGCTAGCGATGGCAAAGTCTTTGGCACAGCCGTCATAGGCGGAAGCGACAACCAGGGCATCGTGTGGGAGATCACGCCGTAAACCCGTGTCGACAACATGAGGTATGACATCGAGATGTAGGCGAGTCGCATCACCTCTGCACCACCACGCCGGCAAAATCGTGGAGCACAGTGTTAGGTACCCTCCGGGGTGACTTTGAAAAGCACTCAAACGGTCACTCGTGGTAGCCCAAAAGGTGGGCCAGCCCCCGATTCATGGATTCTCCTGAGAAATTTTCTGGGCCACCGCCCGAAAAGTTTTGTACTTTTCGCCGAGGAGGACGGCCTCTCTCCGCCCACCTTGGTGAGTTCAAGTTNNAGTTAGTTCGGTGCGCCGTGAAGTTGGTCGTCCTGAAACTTCGAACGTCAGCCTACGGCTGGTAAATCTGCACGTTGCCGATGGCGCTTCCGCTCAGCGTCGCCAAACCTCCAAAGCAGTACAGTTGACCGTTGTCGACCGCAGACGCAGCATACATCGTGCCCTGTGGAATGGGCAGAAGTGTGGTCGTCCATTTGTTCGTCGACAGGCTGTACGATTCGTTCACCGTCGTCGCTGCGCCATCGTTGTTGATGTAGCCGCCAACGTCGTAGAGTGCACTGCTGATGACCCCGGAGCACGACCCCGTTCGAGCCGTAGGATCGGCTGTCAGATCCGACCATGCGTTTGTGGTGGCGTTGTACCCCTCGGTGTCACCGGTGATTTGCCCGGAAGCGACGGCTCCATCGGCAGACACAATCGTCGTCCCAATCAGTCCGCCCGCCGGGTAATCCTTGGCCCCGTCCATGGGAGTTTCCTCTGTCCACGTGTTTGTGGCCGGATTGTAACTTTCGACGGTGGCCACAAAGTTGGCGCCGTTGCCGAGGTTGCCGCCCATGACGTAAACGATGTTCTTCTCCACCACGGCAAGCGTTCCGTTCCGCGCCGTCAGCATGGGTGCCATGCTGGTCCAAGCTTTAGTGGTCGGACTGTAAGCCCACACCGCGTTGGTGGGGGCGGTCACGCCGTTATCTCCGCCAAAAACGTAAAGGATGTTGTTGACTACGGCCGCAGAGCTATGTTGGGTCACCGTCGGCAGCGCCGTGCCTGAGCTCCAGGTGTTCGTGGTGGGGTTGTAGATTTGGACGTTGTCCAGGACAGTTCCGGACGCGTTCGCTCCGCCAATCACATAGATGTCGCCGCCGAGTACCGCTGCCGACGATTGCGCCGTTCCCGTCGGCAGCGCGGCCACGCT
>PMXH01000445.1 GCA_003165855.1 Acidobacteriaceae bacterium
ACTTCCAGCGACGTCTATCGCGCACTGGTTCGCAACCAGGCGCAACTGCAGTACAACTCAGTGGGAGCCTGGCTGGAAGGCACAGCAGCGGCCCCGGCCAAAGTGGACGCTTCCGCCGACCTGCAGGCCCAGCTACGATTGCAGGACGAAGTCGCGCAGAAGCTCAAGAATCATCGGCAGGAGAATGGAGCGCTCAGCCTTGAGACCGATGAGATTCTTCCGCTGCTGCGGAATGATCAGGTGGTCGACGTGGTGCAGCAGCAGAAAAACCACGCAACGGAATTGATTGAAGATTTCATGATCGCGGCCAANNGATTCCAAGGCGCTCAACGATTTTCTGGTGAAGCGCAAGGCGGCCGATCCCGATCATTTTGCCGACGTTTCGCTCGCCGTCATCAAATTGATTGGCCCGGGAGAATACGTTCTGGAGCGGCCCGGCGATCCCTCGCCCGGACACTTCGGCCTCGCGGTGCAGGATTACACTCACTCCACCGCTCCCAACCGCCGCTTTCCTGACATCGTGACCCAGAGGCTGGTCAAGGCCAAGCTCGCGGGACAGCCCAATCCTTACTCGGATGACGAACTCACAGCGGTTGCCGCCAACTGCACCCAGAAAGAAGACGCGGCGCGAAAGGTGGAGCGGGAAATGTCCAAGCGGCTGGCCGCCGTCGCGATGCAGCACCACATCGGCGCCATCTTCGATGCAATCGTCACCGGCGTAACTCCTCGCGGAACCTTCGTCCGCGTGCTGCAACCTCACATTGAGGGATTATTGGCACAAGGGGCGCAAGGAACCGATGTGGGAGACAAACTCCGCGTCAAACTGATTCGCACCGACGTGCAACGTGGCTACATCGACTTCGCCCGCGCCTAGCTGTTCCAGTGGTCGCCATTTCCACCCTCTGCGGTCATCACGCAAGCCAATACCCGCCAGGAACCCTGCACGCTATCCTTGCTCAAGCGGTTTGTGCGGAGAAAAGGCGGGGCTCTATTTGCTGGAATGGCGCAAACTCGTTTGCGGCGTGATGATCGTCATTGTGCCCGCCTCGCTCGTGGCGCAGGGCACTGACCGGGCCATGCTCCATAGCGATGGAGGAACCTGGCTGAATGGCAGCCCCGCGCCTGAATCTTCCGCGATTTTTCCGGACGCCCTCATACAAACTCCGAAGGATCACAGCGCCAAAATCGACGCGGAAGGCTCGACCGTCACCGTGCAACCCGACACCATTGTGCAATTCGAGGGCGACGAACTCGTCCTCGACCATGGCAGCCTGCAACTGACCACGACGCGCGGAATGAGGGTACGGGTGAACTGCCTCACCGTGATACCCATAACGCAAGAGTGGACCCAGTACGACGTGACCGACGTCGATGGCAGAGTGAAAGTGGTCGCTTACAAGAACGACGTCAAGATCCACTACCACGGTGCGGTCGCCCGAAGGTCAAAGCAGGCGGCATCCTCGGACGTCATCGTGCGGGAGGGTGAGCGGGCCACTCGAGACGAACGATGTGGGGCGGCGATTAAGCCGACAGCGGGAATAGACGCGAATGGAGCAATCCTAGACAGCCCCTGGGCCAAGGGCGCGGGAATCGTCGCGGTCGGAGTCCTCACCTGCTGGGCGCTATGCCGCGGGGACGATCCCATTAGCCCGGCGAAACCCTAAACTCGTCAAGACCGCCGGACTCCCTCTACTTACCGCTTCCCGTGCTGGTTTCGGCGTCAACCGGCGGAAGACGTGCCCGCAGACGGCGTCCCGCCCGCAACAGATATAGCATGTAGAAAACGATTCCGAGATTTCCCAGGAACACCACGATACGAAGCATCGTGATGCCACGCATAAGCCCGCGTATCTCGAGTGGGAGAAGCAGGGTTCCGGACACGAACGCAACCCATTCCGCCCACGTACGTTGCTTCCACAAGCCGTATGCCTCGGCAAAGCGCAAAGCGGAATAGGCGAATGCGAATTGGGCGGCCGTCCACAGGCTGGCATCGGTCAGGCGGTCGGCAAAATCAAGGAAAAGCTGCGCCGGGTGCCGGTCGGTGTTGATGTGCAACAGCGCCAGCAAGCTTTCGGCAATCACCCAGGCGTCCTTGTGTACGAGCAAAAGGGCGCTCAAGCCGATCAGCAAAACCAAAATGCCTTTGGCGAATTCGAGAGTGGCAACCAGCCGCAGCAACCGTCTCCGGGCGGCATCACAGTCGAGTTTCGTTACAGACGGGAGCATGCAGCGGCGCGGGAAAACCTCAGAGTACCACGGCTATTGAGATCGCCCACTCGTTTTTCTGCTTTCGTTCCGTCCTTACGTCCGTAACTAGTGAGGATTCCTATCTGATGGCAAGATCATGGAATGGCAAGGAGTGTCACCGTGAAGTACCTCGTAAGACTTGTGGCTTTTTCGGCACTGGCCGCCGTCGCAGTGTGGGCCTCACCCTCCGACACCTCAGCCCCTCCGCAAACCGCCCGCCAGGCGCTGATGGAGATGTTCTTCAGCAAGACTCCGGGAACGTTCGTGAAGCACTTACCGGCAGCTACCCTTAGCGCACTGGCCAAGTCAGGCGCAGTGGCGAAGTTGGAGCAATACTCGCTGCTGGCTGGGCAATTGCAGACCAAGGGAACGACTTTCCAAACCTTTGAAACCGGATCCGTCATGCTGGCTGCTGACGATCCTCAAACCAACAAGAAATTTGAGATGACCGTCGAAAATGANNCGGCGGCGATGCGCAGGTACTGGAGGCGATGCGATCCATTCTCACGGCCGAAGCCACTTACAGCAACCTCTATCGCACGGTGGGCTACACCTGTACGCTTTCCGATCTCGATGGCTTCGGTGGTGGCGAGGTCAACGAGCACCAAGCCATGCTGATCGCCAGCGGTCTTGCCAGCGGGAGGAAGTACGGCTATGTATTCACGCTCTCGGGATGCACAGGAAGTCCCGCGATCGGCTTCCACCTTGTGGCCGCACCCGGAGGAAACAGTTTTGGGCGGCGCGCTTTCTGCTCGGACCAGTCAGCGGCGATCCGCTACTCGGCCGATGGCAACCCTGCCGCCTGTCTCGCCAGCGGCATTCCGGTGCAGTGACACGATTCGCAATTCGCCAGGCCACTCAAAGCGCCGCACCCGATTCTCAACCTTTTTGCGTGCGCACCGCGGCGCGGAGCTCATTCACGATTTCACGGGAGGCCTTAATCGCCGCCGCGTGCTGATTCACATTGAACGAGATGGCCCCCACGCGCGCATGACCGCCTCCGCCGTAGCGCTCACAAATCTTCGCCAGATTGACCGCGGGCTCCAGGGGAGCCCAGGGATTCGATCCCACCGAAACCTTCACGCGGAAGCTGCTCTTGCTCAGCCCCACGCTGTAGATCGATTCAGGATGCAGGTAGTAGGGAATGAACTTGTTGTAGCCTTCGAGATCTTGATCCGTGATGTCGAAAAAAATTGTACCGTCTTTGCACTCGGAGCGCTGCCGCAGGATCTCGATTGAGATTTCGTGGCGCCGCATCAGCGGCGGCAACAGAGGAGCCACAAACGGCTCTTCCAGAATGGCAGCCAGCGGCTTGACGGCCAGCAGTGGAATCAGGTTCGGAACAAATCCCTGATCCGGTGCGGATTCGATGACCATGGTCAACTTCATGGCGGGCTGTTGCATCTCCACCGCCGTCTTCGCATCCGCATACAGAGCGCCGTCGATAATGTCGGTCCAATGCACCAGGTCCGCCACGGGGCCGGGATCGAATCCAAAACGCTGCTGCGCAATCATCGCGATGAAACTGGTACACGACTTGAAGGCCGGATCATAAAACTTTCGATTGCTTTCGTCCCGTTCAAAGTGCGCGGCGTCGGCGGAGGAGAGAAATGCGCTCTCATGATGGTCGAACCACCAGGTGATCTTAGGCGAACTGGAATACTTGAAATCGACGATGGCATTCTCGTCACCATCGAAATGAGATTCGTCAAACAGCGCTCCCGCGCGATGGAGCAGGCCGGAAAAAACAAAGCTGGCGTCTTCGCGGATGCGCTCGCGGTAGAAGCGGGAGAAGAGCGCGGCGGAGGAAGCTCCGTCAAAGCACTTGTCGTGGTAGAAGACTCTGACTTTCAATCGATTCCCCAGTTGTCCAAAATTTCCGCCGACCCGCGAAGGCCACAACCGGGGCATTTCGAAGGACAGGGTAAAAGCTAATAGGATTGACAGCTTAGAGGAAGAAAGTCAAGGGCCAGGGCTCCGAATGGCTGCGGTGCCGAACCTATTTCCGACACTGGGCAGCCTGCCAACCGCAGCTAGCCTTGCTCCCACGCAGTCCGAGCAGTTTTCAGTTCCCACTAACACCCAAGGCCTAGCCCGCCTGCTGCATCGCCAGGTCGCCGATCACGGGCAGCTTGAACATTTGGCCCTGGTTCGCCTTCAGCAAAAGAATGATCCAGAGAATGAACGCGCCCAGCGCGACTAGCGCGTGCAAAGGACCAGTGAGGAAAATCAAGAACGGTACCACCGTCGCAATCGAAAGCGCGATCTGGATGGCAAACACCGCCACACAGAAGAAGATGCTCTGAAACGAGTGAAAGCGGACAAACCGGCTCTTGTTGTAGGGCTCGACCACAAGAAAGACGATGGCCGGGATGATGGTCACGTAAGCCAACATTCCCGCCACGTTGTCAGTTAGCCCCGTACCGGTGCTGACTGGAGCGACTGCGGGCCGGCCGCTGCAGGCCGCACACGTGGTTGCGCCGTCGGCAATCTGTGCGCCACACTGGTTGCAAAAAGCCATTGGAGTTTCCTCCGTTTCTTAGTTCAACATCTTAGATTTCACGCAGTCGCACCAGTTCCGTCGCGAGCGACGTTGCGGAAAGGTACCAGAAAGCGGAATCCGAAGCAAACGGCGATTCAGGGTAACGTTCCTGGGTCTTAGCTCGAAACCGTTTGCCGTTCCGCAAAATCGCCCACCAAAGGGAGCTTATACATCTCGCCCTGCAGGGCTTTTACGATGACCACAAGCCAAATTACAACCAGCGCCAGACTGACCAGCATGGAGACCAGCAGGAAGAACAAGCGACCGAGGAGCGGAATGAAAAACAGCAAGTAACCCGCGACCCGCAGCCCCGCCCCAATCACCACAGCCGACAGGCACAACCCCAGGCACTGGAAGGAATGAAAACGCACGAAGCGATTCTTGCTATAGGGTTCGACCAGGAGGAAAACGATCACTGGGACGACACAATAAGCCAGCGCCCCGGCCACCGTCTCAGGCAGCACTCCAACCTTTCCTTGAGCGCGCTCCGCCGGCCGCATGGCGTGCCCGCAACCCGGACAAAAGGCCGCAGTATCGGGCATGGACGCGGCACATTGAGGGCAGGAAATGGACATGAATGAGAGCAACCCGCTGCCGCGCACCTTATCAGAATGCAGTGCGGCAAGGCAAACCCCTGAATTTCTGTAAGCGTACCGTAACTATACAGGCGCGAAGTCCGCTATAATCTTCTACTTACTCATGGACTTCGATCAGCTTATTACTTTCCTCGAGGTGGCACGGCAACGCAGCTTCTCTCGCGCGGGAGAGAAAGTCTTCCGTTCCCAGTCGGCGGTCAGCGCGCAGATCCGCCAACTGGAGCAGGAATACGGCGACCGCCTTCTCGACCGCTCGGGCAAAACCGTCAAGCTCACTCCCGCCGGTCAAATCTTCTACGAATATGCTCTGCGCCTGAAGAGTCTGCGGGATGAGTCGTTGGTGGCCGTCGCGGACCATGGCCACACGCCGCGTGGCACACTCATGGTCGGCGCCAATGAAGCCACGTGCCTTTATGTTTTGCCTGAGGTGTTTGCCGAGTACTGCCACCGTTATCCTGATGTGCAGATCAGCATCTATCGAAACTTCACCTACAAGATCGTGGAGAAATTGGAGAACGGCTCGCTCGATGTGGGCATCCTCAGCCTGCCGGTGCAGTCTCCCAGCCTGAAGATCCAGCCCATCTTTCGCGACCGCCTGATGTTGATGGTGAGCCCCCAGAACCCGCTCGCCAAGTTGAAATCGGCGCCGGTCAGCGAACTCGTGAAGTACCCTCTGCTTCTGCCCAAGACCGGCCACACGCGCCGGCTGCTGGATAAACTTTTCCGCGAGTACCACACCGAACTCAAAGTCCGAATGGAGTTGCCCAGCATCGGGATGATCAAGAGCTTTGTCGCGGCCGATCTTGGCGTCTCCCTCATCAGCGCATCTTTTGCGCGCGATGAAGTGGCCGCCGGTCGCGTAAAGTTGATTGAGTTGGAAGGCGCCGAACTGTGGCGCGAACTCGGCCTCGCCTACCGGCGCGACCGCACTCTCTCCGTCGCCAACAAAGCATTCATTGCAGTGGCGCGGCAGCTCTCAAGTTACGTTAAGAAGACGGACGCTACGGCCCACGCATAAATTCTTCCTCATGCATCGCTTCCGGCGGATTTGGTCAACACCTGCGGTCGAATAATGTGCAATCCACACTCGGTCTTGGCAGATCCAGACCAGCGCCCTGCCCTCGGGTCTTCTCCAGGCCGCACTGCCCGCGTGCAATGCGTGCAGCCAATGCTGGGGTAGTCGCGGTCGTGCAGCGCGTTGTAGGGCACGTCGTGCTCGTGGATGTAGCGCCACACCTGCTTTGAGCTCCAGTCGGCAATCGGATTGATCTTTACCAGGTCAAATTTGTCGTCCCACTCGATCTTTCCGGCGCTCGCGCGCGCTGCGGTCTGGTCGCGTCGAATGCTGGTAATCCAAGCCTGCAGTGAGCCCAGCTTGCGCCGCAGCGGCTTGACCTTCCGCATATTGCAGCATTGATCGGCATTCCGTTGCCACAGCGCCGGACCATGAACCCGCTCTTGTTCCTCCGGCGAAGAGAGCGGAAGAACTCTTTCAATCACGATGCCATACTTCTGTTCCACCTGGTCCATCAGGTTATAGGTCTCAGGAAACAGAAACTCGGTATCCAGCGTGAACAAGCGAAAATTCTGCCGCACCCGCGAAGCAATGTCGATCAGCACCATGCCCTCGGCGCCAAAAGCGGAAGAGATGGCCACGGCATTTCCGAAACTGTCGAACGCCCATTCCAGGACGTGCTCGGGCGTCCAGGCTTCCGCGTTAATTTGCAGTTCTGCAACCTTTTCTTTCATGCCAAAGGCTCCTCATCTGGTCTCGAACTCTCGACCGGCAAAAGAACGCTTCGGGCAAACGTGGTAGCCAATCCCTGCTCTGGCCCGGGGAGGCTCGCTGCTTCCGCGACTAACCCGCGATCGGCGAATCTCACCACCTCACCAACAACCAGCAGGGTTGGAGATGCGAGCCTTGGCGACTGAGGGAGATCCGAAACCGTCGTACGGTGTATCCGCTGCTGGGGAGTTGTCGCGCGGGAGATAATTGCGCAAGGCGTCTCTCCCGCGAATCCGGCGGCCGTGAGCCGGTTGGCCAGCAAGGCGAAGTTGTGACCCGGCATGTAGACGACAAGGGTCGCGTCGTCGGACGCAACCCGGCTCCAGTCCAAGTCGTCGTTGCCGGAAGCGCGCTGGCCGGTCATCAGGACCAGGGTGGAGGAAGTCTTCCGATGGGTTAGCGGAATTCCGGCTGCAGCCGCGGCCCCCAGGGCCGAGGTCACACCGGGAACAATTTCATATTCAATGTTGGATCGTCGCATCTCTTCGATCTCCTCTCCGGCGCGGCCAAAGATCAGCGGGTCTCCACTCTTCAGCCGCACCACCTGCAATCCCGAAGCAGCCCGCGTTACCAGCAGAAAATTGATCTCCTCCTGACGCATGGCCTTGCTCCCACAGCGCTTGCCCACGTTCTGCACTTGAGTAGTTGGCGGAATCAGAGCCAATATTTCGGGCGCGACCAGATCGTCGTGCAGCACGACGTCGGCGGTCCGCAGCAATCGCAGAGCCTTCACCGTAAGCAAGTCCGGATCACCCGGCCCCGCGCCCACCAGATACACCTTGCCGCTCATGCCGTTACCCTCCTGTCGTTCGTAGCCTCGTTCATTGCGTCGTTCGCTGCGTCGTTCGCAGCCTCGTCTTTCGCCGACTCTTCCGTCAGTGCCGCCTTCAAAGCCTCACGGCTCGCCAGCGAATGCAACAACTCGCGCTTGCGTTGTGGGTCAAGATCGCTGGCCAGCACCAGCCTTCGCGTCTCCCCGAGTTCCGCAACCCATCGCGCGTATCCCGGACCAAACTGTCGTTCCAACTGTTGCCGAAGCTTTTGCGACAGAGAAGGACTCTGCCCACTCGTTGAAATCGCAATCTGCAGATCGCCCCGCCGCACCACCGCGGGATAATAGAAGTCGCAATACTCCGGGACGTCCACCACATTGCACAGAACTCCACGCTCCTGCGCTGCACGATGGATCGATCCATTGAGTTCGCGCGACGCCGTGGCCACCACAGCCAGGAATGTTCTTTCGAGATCGGTCTCAGCAAAGGGGCGTATCTCTAGCGTGATCTTCCCGGCTCTCGCCCACGCGTGCACCGCTTCGCTCGCCTCGAGAGCAATCACGTGAATACACGCGCCCGTGTCGATGAGCCCGCCGATCTTAGGCTCGCCAACCTTGCCGGCTCCGACCACCAGGCAACGTTTGCCTTCGAGTTTCAAGAACATGGGGAACAAGCTGTTCATTGTGAATTCTCCAGATGCTCCGTCAACCTTCCACTCCACTGGGCACACGCCCCTCCGGCAGATCGCGTGCGACCGCTTCCACGAATTCTCCTGCCAGGAAGTTGCGCAGCTCCGTGTCGCTGTGCCTGGCAAAAAAGCGCCGCAGCTTCTCATCCGGTTTCGCATCGGCGAGGTACCTGCGCAGAAGCCGCTCGATGGCCTCCGGAACCTCAGTCGCGAGGCACCGATATCCCACCGGCCTCGCAATGCCCTGATGCAGGCCGACCGCTCCGCCCAGGCAGAAATAGTAGGCATCCAGCATTTGCCCGTTGACCTTGAGCTTCTTGCCTTCGATTCCGATGTCGGCGATCCAATGTTGTCCGCAACTGTTTGGGCAACCCGTGACGTGCAACTTCAGGTGCTGATCAAAGCCCGGCAGGCGCTCTTCCAACTCCTCCACCAGCCAACGGGAGAAGCTTTTCGTCTCCGTGATCGCGAGCTTGCAAAACTCAGTACCGCTGCACGCGACGGCACCCCGCCAAAACGGCGACCCGCCCACCGGCAGGCCAATCGCGCCTAATTCCTTAGCAAGCTCGTCCGCTTGCAGTTGAGGCACGTTGACGATGAGCAAGTTCTGCATGTTCGTAGTGCGCAACTCGCCGCTCGCGAAACGCTCGGCCAGATTGGCCGCGGCATCCATCTGTTCGGGTGTGATCCGGCCCCGCAAAACTGTCGCCCCCACATAGCAGAGACCGGGCTGTTTCTGCGCATGAATTCCTATGTGATCGCGGTAAACATCTGCCGGCGCCTGCTCGGGCTCGGCAGGATCGAGTTGAAATCCAATCCGCCGTTCCAGTTCTTCCTGAAAAGCCTGAGCCGTCCAACCGTGCCGCAGGAAGAGAAACTTCAGCCGTGCCCGCTCGCGGTGCTCGCGCAATTGATCGGAGTCGCGAAACAACTCGGCAACTCCCTTAATTACCGGCAGAACCTGATTCCAGCGCACGAAAGCATTCAGTCGTGCGCCCAGATAAGGCTCGGTGGAAAGTCCGCCGCCCACCCGAAGGGCAAAACCAATCTCAGATTCTCCCTGCACCACACGCTCGATCGCAGTCAGCCCGACATCGTTGATCTCGGGGTACGGGCACCAGACGCGGCACCCCGTGATGGAAATCTTGAACTTGCGGGGCAGGTTATAGAACTCGGCATTCCCCGCGAACATTCGATCCGCTTCCAGCGCCAGCGACGAGGCATCGCAGATCTCGTCCGCATCCACTCCGGCCACGGGGCAGCCCGTAATGTTCCGAGTAACGTCGCCGCAAGCACCAGTCGTATTCAGCCCGACGCGCCAGAGTTGCTCCAGCACCTCCGGAAGGTCCTCGATCGTGATCCAGTGCAACTGGACGTTCTGCCGCACCGTGAGGTCCGCGCTCCCGCGCGCATAGCGGCGGCTAATCTCAGCGATGGTTCGCAGTTGGTCTGATCGCAGCAGCCCGTTGGGAATACGAATCCGCAACATGAAGAACGGCAGCGCCAGTCCCTGGCCGTCCTTGCCGCCAACCACCCCGACTCCGTCGCCCTGCGTATAGACTCCCCACCATCGGAAGTACGTGCCAATCCATTCCGCTGGAATTGCGTCGAAGCCTCCCCGCGCAAAGCGGCGAATCTCGGCCAAGCCGTCCCAGGGATTCATGCTCCGCTTCAGCCGTTCCACCTTTTGCGCTTTCGTTTCCTTGATCGTGTCTGCCATAAAGTGATTGCCGCCAACTGATTTGCCGCCAAAAAGAAAAACCCACCGCCAGATGCTCTCTGGCGGTGGATTATAAGTGCTGATGATCCTTATGAAATTTCTAAGTCAGCAGCCTCCCCGCGCCAGAGCACACGCATGCACAACAACAACATGCACACATACAAATCTGGCGAAGATTGCTGAAACTGGTCATGCTTTTTGGATAATAGGCGGAGCCAAATGACGCGTCAAGTTACCATCCGCTCCCTTGGATGAATAATTTCGATTCAAAGCATCGGGCTTTTCGCGTCACTCGTACATTGCAAGCAAGAGTGCTCTCCGGACGCCCTCAGGCGGCGTGAATGCCCCGCCCTTTCACTCTTTGAAGAACTGTCGCCGGAAGCTGTAGCACCCGAACGCTGGAGTTCTTCTTCGTCTTTACGCGAACCGCAATACCATCGGCTTCCGGAAATGGGTCGGAAAGCACTTCAAACTCCTCCCCATAAAGCCGGATTCGCCCGGAAGCGGCATAGCCGAGATGCTTCACGTG
>PMXH01000501.1 GCA_003165855.1 Acidobacteriaceae bacterium
GCGGTGCGAACGATCTGGGAGAAGACCGGCTGGAAAAACGAAGACGTCGATCTGTACGAACTGAATGAAGCCTTCTCGGTGCAGGCGCTGGGGGTGATGCGGGAGCTTGGACTCGATCCTGGGAAGGTCAACGTGAATGGTGGCGCAGTTGCCATTGGGCATCCCATTGGAGCCAGCGGTGCCCGCGTGCTGGTAACTTTGATTTATGAGATGGCTCGCCGCAACGCCAAGCGTGGGATCGCCGCGCTCTGTCTGGGCGGNNTGCAGATACTGAGGCCGAGGCCGGTTCCTCGCCCCGGCCGCTTCGTCGTGTAAAAGGGATCGAAGACGCTACCCAGAATGTCTTGCGGAATCCCCGGACCATCGTCCAAAAAGCTCGCCCAAACAGATGTCCCGGTCGTTCCCAGGCGGATGCGTAAAGTCCCACGGTCGCGGGCCTCGCGAATGGCCTGCTCGGCATTCAATATCAAGTTCAGAAAGACCTGCATCAGTTGGTGCGGGTCGCCTTCCACGTAGGGCAACCCGGGCTCGCGCAGGAAGTCCACCGTAATATTGTTCTTGCGAAGCGAGTAAGCGTGCAGGTTGAGCGTGCGCTCGACCACCTCCGCGAGATTGACCCGGGTCTGGCCGGGCGAGGGAGGACGCGAGAAATACGTCAGGTTGTGAACAATCTCGGCGGCGCGGCGGGCTTGCTGCTGCAAGATCGCAATTTGCTTCTGCGCCGCATCGGTGGTTTGACTGTCTTGCAGAAGNNCTGTACGATTTGCTGCTCGAATTTCTTTTCCATCGTGATGTCATGAACGGAAATGATCACGCCCGCCAGCTTGGAATCGGCATCGGAGAACTGGCTAGCGGAGGCGCGCATCGTGCGTCCGCTTCCATCGCGGTGCCGGGTGCCATATTCCGCGGATCCGAAAATCTTCTTGCTGGAAGCGACTTCGTGGTAGAGAGCGACCAGTTCCGGGGAGTAACCTTCGGTTTCCGATATCTTCTTGCCCAAAAGCTCCTCAGGCTGGTAACCCAGCAGGTCGCGCACCCGGGCGCTCACGAAGGTGTACTTCTCCTCGAGATCGACCACGACAATAAGATCGGGAAAGCTTTCCAGCAATCGTCTGCGGAATTCTTCCTGTTGCAGCAGTTGCCGCTCCAGTTTGCGCCTTTGCGTGACGTCGACGAGCGTGCCCTGATAACGAATCAACTTGCCCGCGGCATCCCAGACGGCGCGGGAGGATTCCAGAAACACCGCCGCTGTCCCATCTTTCTTCCGCAACGTGATCTCGCGCGCCCGCACGCCGCCGCGATCGTCAGGAGCCCGGCCAAGCACCGGCTCTTCTGCGGGATCGACGTTCAGATCTTTGGGCTCAAGACGGAGCAACTCATCTTTCGTTGCATAGCCGAGAATGTTTACCAGCGCGGGATTAGCGTCGAGCAGCCTGCCCTCCGGCGAGCTGAAGTAAGCGCCTTCCTGTAGAGTCTCGAAGAGTTCGGTGAACCGGAGTTCTTTCTCGTGCTGCCCGGTCACATCCCGTCCCAGCACGCTGACGCCAACCACCTCACCACCTTTGACAATCGCGTTGAGCACACAATCGAAGAAGAGTGGCCGGGAGTTGTTCTTGAAGCGTACCCGCACGGTGCCGGCCCAGTGTCTCTTTTCCACAAAACGCACCAGTCCGGCTTCCACACCGCCGCGGGTCGGTTCCTCGAGGAAGTCGAAGAATTTCTGTCCTACAATGGCGGTATAAGGAAGATTCAGCAGTTCGCTGACACTCTTGTTGACTGTGCGCAATGTGCCGTCCAGAGATACGGCGCAAGCGGCATCTTCGAAGGAGTCAATGAGCTCTTTGAAGCTGCGCTGAGAGCGCGCAATCACCTCGCTCAGCTGATCGAGTTGCTCTTCGGAGGGAGCCGCGCCGACATGTTCCTGCAGATCCTGGAGCAACATCTTGAGCTGGACAACTTCCCGCCGCCGGCCATAGGCGTAGACGGCGAGAAGCACGGACAAGACCAGCACTCCCAACGCCACCGGACCTAAGTGGTACGGCAAACTTTCCAGGCGCTCCCAGGCGAGGTAGGCAAAGCCCGCGGCCAGCAAAACCATGAATAAAAGAATCCATCGCCAAAGCTGAGATTCTTCGCGCTCCAGATTCTGCGGAGGACGCAAGCGTCGAGGAGTACCGGGAGAAGCCTCTGTCATGGGGAAGTTACCTGGTCTCGCCTTCGTGGAGCGACGAAACCTTCAACCACTCAAACCATCGTAATTATACGCAGGGGGCGGAACAACCGTGGTTGTTGGAGAATCTGGTACCTCTGGCCGATGCACGCATTGACTGGCTTCTGACAGCAATGGCCTAGCAGCTGCATCACGCGGACGATCCGGATGATCCGCGACACAGTCCTCCATGTGCTTTCTTGGCTGGTTCCAAATCACGGAAAGCCCGGATTGACGGGGGATTCTGTCTGATGGCTCGGAAGATGAGCCATTCTGCACAGTATCGCTGGAGCAAATGAGCGACGATGTGCCGGTGTGCGAATAGAGGATGAGAATGTTTTTTGCCGGCAAAGCCGCGTCTGCTGGGATTGTCTTAATATTGCTGACAACAGGGATCTCGGGGCCTCGCCGGACGTCGATCGTCTCGGGAACCCAGCTCAGCCAAGAAGTGCCCGAGCTCGGACATTCAAACGACGTCA
>PMXH01000413.1 GCA_003165855.1 Acidobacteriaceae bacterium
AAGAGATGGGAGCGCTGGAAGCGGAATTGCCGCCCGCGGAACCGTAACGTTCGCCCGTCCTGCTGGAAGGCCTGCCGGACTGCGCCTGGGGTTGGGGTTAGCTGGAGTTTCCTTTTTCTCCTGGTTCACATCCGGGTGTGATCTTTGTCACCGATAGACGGTTCGCCGGTGGTTAGAGTTGTTCCAGTGGGTTTGCGTGCTGGGTTCACACGATGAAGTATCTTGACGAATACCGCGATCAGCGCATTGCGCTAGCCCTGGCGGCTGAGATTAGCCAGTGCACCACCCGGCCCTGGGTGCTGATGGAGATCTGTGGCGGCCAAACCCACACCATCATGCGCTATGGCATCGACGAGTTGCTGCCCCGCGGCATCGAACTGGTGCATGGTCCGGGATGTCCGGTCTGCGTCACGCCGCTGGAAACGGTGGACAAAGCCATCCGGTTAGCGCTGCATCCGAATGTCATCCTGGTGTCCTACGGAGACATGCTGCGCGTGCCTGGATCGCGTTCCGATCTGTTTCGCGCCAAGGCCCAGGGGGCGGACGTTCGCATCGCTTACTCGCCGACTGAGGCGGTGAAGATCGCGCGCTCGAATCCTGAGCGCAAAGTCGTGTTTCTGGCGATTGGCTTCGAGACCACAGCTCCCGCGAACGCGATGGCCGCGTGGCAAGCCAAGCGCGAAGGCCTCACGAACTTCTTTATGCTGGTTTCACACGTGCTGGTGCCGCCGGCGATCCGCGCCTTGATGGCTTCCAGCACCAACCGGGTGCAGGCTTTCATTGCACCAGGGCATGTTTGCACCGTGGTGGGATGTAAAGAGTATGAGGATCTGGTTCGTGATTTTCGCGTGCCGATTGTGGTCGGGGGATTCGAACCGGTGGATATTTTGGAAGCCGTGCTCATGCTGGTGCGGCAGCTGGAGGCCGGAGAAGCGAAGCTGGAGAACCAGTATGTGCGATCGGTGAGCTACCAGGGAAACCTGCCCGCCCAGCAGATCATGGCCGAGGTATTTGAAGTAGCAGACCAGAAGTGGCGCGGGATTGGCCCGATCCCGCAAAGTGGCCTGCGCTTGCGCGAGGAGTACGCCGCTTATGACGCCGACCGAGCCTTTGATTTGGGCGAGCTTGCAGTGGACGAGCCCGCCGAGTGCATCAGCGCACAGGTTTTGCAGGGATTGAAGAAACCGACGGATTGTCCGGCGTTTGGCAAGAGGTGTACGCCGGAAAATCCATTGGGCGCGCCCATGGTCTCGAATGAAGGGGCATGCGCCGCCTATTATCACTATCGGCGGCATTCGGTCGCGAGTTAGGAGAGCGGCATGTCAACGAAAACCCGCGTCGAAATAAACGTGGAACTCAGTTGCCCCGCCCCGCTCCCCGCTAAAGACACAATTCTTTTGGGACACGGCAGCGGTGGCAAGTTGAGTGCCGCGTTGATTCGCGATGTCTTTCTGCCTGCGTTTCAGAATCCGGTGCTGGCGCGTTTGGATGATCAGGCCATCGTAAATGTGAACGGCCAGCGTCTTGCCATCACCACCGATTCTTTCGTGGTCAAGCCGCTGTTCTTTCCGGGCGGTGACATCGGCTCCCTCGCGGTTCACGGTACGGTGAACGATTTGGCAATGGGCGGGGCAACGCCGCTGTTCTTGAGCGCTGCCTTCATTATCGAAGAAGGCTTCTCGATGGAGGAACTTCGGCGCGTGGTGAATTCGCTGCAGCGGGCGGCAGCAGAAGCGGGCGTGCAGATTGTTACTGGCGATACCAAGGTCGTCGAAAAGGGCAAGGGCGACGGGCTGTTCATCAACACGACAGGAATCGGGCTGGTGCCGGAGGGACTCGAACTTTCCGCCGACCGGGCGCGTCCCGGCGATAAGGTGCTGCTGAGCGGTTCAATCGGCGATCACGGCATTGCGATTCTGGCCCAACGCGAAGGACTGGAATTCGAGACTCAAATCGAAAGCGACAGTGCCGCCTTGCACACGCTGGTGGCTGAGATGCTTCGCGTGGCTTCCATAGGAACTCCCGACATTCGCTGCATGCGCGACCCGACGCGAGGCGGCGTCTCCAGCACGCTGAACGAAATCGCGCAGCAATCGCGCGTCGGAATCGAACTGGAAGAAAGTTCGCTGCCGATTCACGAGCAGGTTTGCGGAGCATGCGAGTTGTTGGGGCTCGATCCTCTATATGTCGCGAATGAGGGCAAGTTGATCGCAATCGTGGCACCCGAGGCGGCGGAAGCGGTGCTGCAAGCGATGCGGCGTCATCCGCTGGGAGCGGAGGCGCAGATCATTGGCACGGTAAAGAAAGAGAATCCTGGACTGGTGACCATGCGAACGCCATTGGGGACCACGCGCATCGTGGACATGCTTTCCGGTGATCAATTGCCTCGCATCTGCTAAGACAATATGCACGAACTGGGAATCGCAAATTCGGTGCTGGACGCGGTCAGAACCGAGATGAGCCTCCATCCCGGAACATATCCGTGCAAGGTCGGCGTCCGGATTGGCGAAATGGCGGCGATCGATCAGGAGGCTCTACGCTTCTGTTTTGAAGCGATCATTCTCGATACCGATCTGAAGTCGCTTGAGCTTGAGATCGAGGTTTGTCCCCGCCGCCATCGTTGTCAGGCGTGCGGACGTGATTTTGTTGTACACGACTACGACTCTCGTTGCCCGCAATGCGCGAGCCTGGAAACCACATGTATTAGTGGAGATGAGTTGGAGTTGGCCTACCTGGAGGTGGAAGAATATGGATCGAGTACCGTTGGAGCGAAAAGTTCTCAGTGAGAACGACCGCATTGCGGCTGAACTGCGCGCCCGATTTCAAGAGCACGGTATTCTTTGTCTGAACCTAATCAGTTCTCCCGGTTCCGGCAAGACCAGTCTTCTGGAGCGCACCCTCGAAACTTTGCCGCGCCCCGATCGCGTGGCGGTGTTGACCGGCGATATTCAGACGGAGAACGATGCGAACCGCCTGAAGCGATTTGGGTTCCCGGTAAAACAAATCACAACCGGCGGCACTTGCCACCTGGATGCTCGCATGATCGAGCGGCACTTGGCGGATTGGAAACTCGAAGATCTGGACCTTCTGCTGATCGAAAACGTCGGCAACCTGGTTTGTCCTGCCAGCTATGACCTCGGTGAAGCGGCCAAGGTCGTGGTGTTGAGCGTGACCGAAGGCGAAGA
>PMXH01000380.1 GCA_003165855.1 Acidobacteriaceae bacterium
GGATCGGCGCAGTGCATGCACTGATCTTTGCGCATCAACCATTGGATCGTTCCGTCTTCGCGCTGGTGCTCGTTGAACTTGATCAGATTCCAGAAATTCCAGCGCGTCTCCGGCATCGTCTGATACGTATTGTCAAAGGTGGTCACTCCGAAAGGCATGTCATTCCACTCGACGCAGGCCACTTCGCACGCTTTGCAGCCGATGCACGTGGTGGTATCGACAAGTTTGCAAACTTCGAAATCGCGCTGCATCCCGAGACCCGGTGAAGCGCCGGTGTGGCCCGAGATCTTTTCGGCTTGTAACGCCTTGCGGTCGATCATAGTCGCTCACTTCTGGTAGCGCCGGCATCCTGCCGGCTAAGCCGCCGGGACGGCGGCGCTACGTTCTAAACTTTTTCGATCTTCACCAGAAAGCCCTTGAACTCGGGCGTGAATGCATTGGGATCAATTACCGTTGGCGTCAACTGGTTCGCCAGAGTCTTCGCCGTCTTACCTTCGTCCTCAGCGATTCCACGGAATCCCCAGTGAATCGGAATGCCGATCTGGAATGTTTCCTTGCCATCGATCTTCATCGGCCGGATGCGTTTGGTCACCATCGCCTTGGCAATGTAATGACCGCGCGCGCTGGTCACTCTCACTTTCTCGCCGCCGCGGATCCCCATGTGATCGGCCAGTTGCGCTGGCACTTCCACAAACGGCTCCGGCACCAGCTGCACGTTCATCGGATTATTCTTCGTCCAGTAGTGATAATGCTCGGTCAGCCGGTAAGTCGTGCAGACCACGTTGTAACCCTGATCCACGGTTCCGTACTTATCCATGTCAGTCTTGTACTTCTTCACCACCGGATTGCTCGATTGACCCGGATGCAGCGGGTTCGCAATCGGGCTCTCGATAGGCTCGTAATATTCAGGAAAAGGTCCATCGGCCATCGCACCCAGCGGCACAAACAACCGCCCAATGCCTTCCGGATTCATGATGAAAGGTCCCATGTGATCTTTCGGGGCCGAATCCGGCTTGAAGTCTGGAACGTCGCTTCCCACCCAGCTTTGCTTGGCCTCGTCCCACCAGACCTGGCGCCGTTGCGGATCCCACGGCTTGCCATTCCCATCGCACGAAGCGCGGTTGTACAGCACGCGGCGATTCATGGGCCATGACCATCCCCAGTTGGGATAAATACCCAATCCTGAGGGATCGTCGGTACCGCGCCGCTGCATCAGAGCGCCTGCCTCGGTCCACGATCCGCAATAGAGCCAGTTGCCCGAAAGCGTGGTGCCGTCATCCTTTAGCCATGAGAAACCGGGAAGCTGCTGCCCCGCCTTGATCGTGACATTTGTTTTGGGATCGGTAATGTCGACCAGCGCCTTGCCGTTCAGCTCCTTCGCCACTTCCGCGAGCGACGGGCTATAGGGAGTCGTATAGGCGAACGTCGCATTCAACACCGGATCCGGGAACTTGCCGCCTTCCTTCTGATAAAGATCGCGAACTTTCAGGAAGATGGTCGCCAGAATTTCCTGATCCAGACGCGCTTCACCCGGCGGCGGCAGGGCCGCATTCTTCCACTGCAGCCAGCGCGCCGAATTCACGAACGTTCCATCCTTCTCGGCAAAACCCGCGCCCGGCAGCCGGTACACAGTGGTATTGATCTTCTTTTGATCGTCGGCCGTGATGCCCGGCGCGCGCCAGAACTCGCTGGTTTCGTCGGGATAGATTTCACAAACCACCAGCCAGTCCGCTTTCTTCAGCGCATCGATATTCTTATTCGAGTCCGGTCCAATCATCACGCCGTTCATGCCGAAGGCGAATATTCCCTTGATCTTGCCTTCGTACATGTCATTCCAGATATTCACCCAGGAATAGTTGCGGTCGATCTTCGGCAGATAATTGAAAGCCCAGTCGTTATCCTTGGTCGCCGCCGCGCCATAAAAGGCTTTAAGGAGCGAGACCGTAAATTTCGGCGTGTTCGACCAGTAGTTGAACGAGTCCCAGGGATCGGGCTTCGACACCGTGGGCGTAGTGCGCTTCAGGTAAGTTGCCAGGTCGACATCGGCAGGATTGGGCATCTTCAAATAGCCCGGCAGAATGTCGAATATTCCCGCCATGTCGGTTGCGCCCTGAATATTCGAATGCCCGCGCAGCGCGTTCACGCCGCCACCGGCGCGCCCCACGTTGCCCATCAGCAATTGCAGCATGGCCGCGGTACGAATGATCTGCGTGCCGAAGCTGTGCTGCGTCCAGCCCACCGCATAAATAATCGTGGCAACCTTCTTCATGTCGCCATCTTTGCGGACGGACGTAAACAACTCGGCAGCCTTTAGAAATTCAGCCTGCGGAATCCCCGTAATGCGCTCGATCATCTCCGGCGTGTAGCGCTCGTACTGCTTCTTCATCAACTGAAACACGCAGCGCGGATGTTCCAGCGAAAGATCGAATGCAATCTTCGGAGGCAGCGCTGGAGCACCAGTCCCGGCTTTCGCGCCTATCGGACTCGCTGCCTGATATCCCAGTCCTTGGCCGGTATCACTATGTTGCGCACCTCCCGCCGGAGCATTCTGCGCCGCAGGCGTCAGCATTACAGGCTTGCCAGTTAGATCTCCGCCTTCTTCATAATTCCAGGTGGATTTGTCGTAGGTCTTTTTCTCCCCGTCGAAGCCGGAGAACAGCCCATCCTCGGGTAACTTGAAACCATCTTTAATAATGAACGCCGCGTTGGTGTAGTTGACCAGGTAGTCGTGCGCGATGCGGTTGTTCTGGATGGCGTAGCTGATCACGCCGCCGAGAAAGGCGATATCGCTCCCGGCGCGGATCTGCACATACATATCCGCATTCGCCGCCGTCCGCGTGAGCCGCGGATCGACCACAATGGTCTTGGCGTTGCGGTGTATCTTGGCCTCAATCGCCCACTTAAATCCGCAAGGATGGTTCTCGGCCGGGTTTCCACCCATGATCAACATCATGTCTGTGTTCTTGATGTCGATCCAGCCATTGGTCATTGCGCCGCGTCCGAATGTGGGCCCCAAACTGGAGACCGTAGGGCCGTGTCAAACCCGGGCCTGGTTTTCCAGGTAGCAGACCCCCAGGCTGCGCATGCTTTTTACGGCAAGATAGTTGAACTCGTTGGTGTCGGTGCATCCGCCGGTCCAGGCAATGCCTTCGCAGCGGTTCACGGTTTTTCCCGACGCGTCGGTTTCGAGGAAGGTGTCGTCGCGCGTCTTCTTCACCTTCTGCGCGATCTCGGTGTAAGCCTGATCCCACGAAATATCTTCCCAGTCGGTCGCGCCCGGCCTCCGCACCTGCGGCTTCAGCAACCGCCGATCGTTCAGGATGTCCTGCTCCAGCGACGAACCTTTGGGACAAAGCGTACCGCGGTTAATGGGATGGTCGGGATCGCCCTCCACGTGGACGACCTGCGGGATCGCGTTCTTCGCCTTGTCGCCCAGCGTGTAGATGATGACGCCGCAACTCACGGCACAGTAGGGACAGGTGCTCCGCGTTTCCGTGGCGCGGGAAATCTTCAAGCCCTGCGTCTGCGCGTAAACCGGAGTCAGATCGAATCCCAGGAGAGAGATGCCCGCTCCACCGGCGAGCGTGCCTTTGAGGAAGGTTCTGCGGGAGAGTTCCATTCGTATCCTCCGACCGCTTCCATCGTGAACTAAACGGATCGAAAAACCGGAACCACCAGACTTCCGAACCGAAACTACGAAACTCGGATCCCCGAACTCAGGCTGCCGCCGATCAACTTCTGGCCCCACAACGCCGACCTGTGCCCCAAATTGGTTAAGACTATAGCGCCGTCATCAGCGTCAGTCAATGCCGGGAAGG
>PMXH01000363.1 GCA_003165855.1 Acidobacteriaceae bacterium
TCGCAGAACTCCATCATCTTTATCGATGAGTTGCATACACTGGTGGGCGCGGGATCGGCGGAAGGCTCGCTGGATGCAGCAAACATCCTGAAACCGGCATTGTCGCGAGGCGAGATTCAGTGTATCGGAGCAACCACGCCTGGAGAATACCGGAAGTCGATCGAGAAAGACCGGTCCTTGGAACGCCGTTTCCAGGCCGTGAAGGTTCCTCCGCCGAACGAGGCGGATGCCGTCAAGGTTCTGTTCGGCATCAAGGACCGTTACGAGAAGTTCCACGCCGTCACTTATACCGACGACGCCATCAACTTTGCGGTCTCGCACTCGAACCGTTACATTCCGGACCGCTTCCTGCCAGATAAGGCAATTGACTTGGTGGACGAAGCCGGCGCTCGCGTAAAGCTGCGCCAGACGTCGCAGCCGGAGGAGATCAGCGAGGTTCAGAAGCGAATCAAGTTCATCGTGCACCGCATGGAGAACGCGATCGCGAACCATGAGTTCGAGAAGGCCCGTTTCTACTCGGATGAAGAGCGCAAGGAACGCGAGAACCTGCGGGCACTGCGTGAGAAATATCATCTGGATGAATCCTCGACCGGAGTAGTAGGCCGCGAGGACATTGAAGATGTGGTTTCGCGCTGGACCGGCGTTCCTATCACCTCGATCAAGGAAGAAGAGACGCAGAAGCTTCTCCGTATCGAAGAAGAGCTGCACAAGCGCATTATCTCGCAGGACAAATCGATCAGCGCGCTGGCCCGGGCGATCCGGCGTTCACGCGCGGGATTGAAGAGCCCGAACCGGCCGATTGGCTCGTTCCTGTTCCTGGGACCGACGGGTGTGGGCAAGACGGAAGTGGCGCGCACGCTGGCTCAATTCATGTTCGGCACCGAAAAGGCTTTGGTCCGGTTCGACATGTCGGAGTTCATGGAGAAGCATTCTGTCTCGAAGTTGATCGGTTCTCCTCCGGGATACGTGGGCTACGAAGAGGGCGGCCAGCTCACCGAGCGGGTGAAGCGGGCTCCGTATTCGGTCGTCCTGCTCGATGAAATCGAGAAGGCGCATCCAGATGTGTTCAACATCCTGCTGCAGGTTTTTGAAGACGGCCAACTGACCGACGGTCTGGGCAATACGGTGGATTTCAAGAACACGATCATCATCATGACGTCGAACATTGGGGCGCGGCACTTGCAGAAGCGCGAAGGCTTCGGCTTCCAATCGACGAAGGATGAAATGGTTTCCAGCAAGGTTGAGGAGTTGGTGAAGGGCGAGGTCAAACGCACCTTCAATCCTGAATTCCTGAACCGGTTGGACGAAATCATTCTGTTCCTGGCGTTGAGCGAGGCGGACCTGATCCAGATTCTGGAACTCATGGTCAACCAACTCAACCAGAATCTGGCGCAGAAGGCGATTACGGTTTCGGTGGCGGATGAGGCCAAGAAGTGGATCCTCAACCAGACGCTGACCGACCGCACCTACGGAGCACGGCCGCTACGCAGGGCGCTGCAGAAATACATTGAAGATCCGCTGTCGGAGGCGCTGATTCAAGGCACGATTACCACGCGTCCGGCATTTATCGAGGTCTTCCTCGAAGACAACAAGCTGTTCTACCGTCCGGTGGACGCGGAGAAGAGTGCCGAGGGCGTGCTGCTGTACGAGAACAGCTAGCAGCGGACCTCAGACTTCGGACCTCAGCCGTCAGCGTGAGCTGGCGGCTTTTGTTTTGGAGAAGAATGTTATGGCCTGCTCCAGTCCTCCACCGTTAGCCCTTTTACCCTGCGAAAGACGCGATCATTGCTTACCAGGATTACACCCGCGGCTAGTGCTTGCGCGGCGATCATGAGGTCGAGGTTCCCCATTGGCTCACCGTGTTGCTCCAGCGCGGTGCGAAGGTTGGCATAGTGCCGCGCCGCCGCCGAATTCCAGGGAAGCACTTCAACGCGCAGCAGAAACTCCTCGACCGCGAGCGCCAGCCGGGCTGCCTGGGGCAGTCTGGCGACGCCGAAGCGTAGTTCAGCTTCTGTGACCACGGAAATTCCAACCTCGCTGACTGGGATTTTCAAGAGCCGCTCCCGGACGCGGGGAACGTTCCCTTTAATGGCGTAGCTGGCAATGTTGGTGTCGAGAAGAAACTGGACTGGCATTTAGAACAACCGGCGCTTCTGGGGTGGGGCATCCTTTCGATCCGCTAGGAAGTCTTCTGGAACCTCGACGGTCTTCATCAGCTCGAAGAAGTCCCTCCAGGAGTCCGGACGGCGGGACAAGATGACGTCGCCGGTCCCAGGGTCGCGCCGCACGTAAACTTCCGAGCCCTCGAAACGGTATTCGGCGGGCAAACGGACGGCCTGGCTGCGGCCGTTGCGGAAGAGTTTGGCGGTCTTGGTCATGGTATACATCATGATATATACCACGCTGTGGATTGTCAATCCTCCCATGCCCACTCGGACTTTTTCTGCGACCATTCCGGTCCCGAACGAATCTGGAGAATGCAGGTTCGAACTCGGAGAATCCAAATGGACAAGGTCAACATCGCCGATAAGTTCGCCAAGATTTCTGAATATTGGAAACCCTACATTGCCGCCGAGCTGAACGGCCAACATGTGAAGCTCGATAAACTCAAGGGCGAGTTTGTGTTCCATCATCACGAGAACGAAGACGAGATGTTTCTGGTGGTGAAAGGCCGCTTCCGCATGGAGTTCCTCGACCGGCAGGAGTGGATCGAAGAGGGCGAGTTCATCGTCGTGCCGCGCGGCGTGGAACACAAGCCCGTTGCGGACGAAGAATGCTGGCTGCTGCTATTTGAGCCAGCTTCCACGCTGAACACGGGCAACCTCGTCAATGAGCGCACGGTAGCTCAACTGGAGCGGGTTTAGGAGACGTGGTGAGAGAGACGTAGCAAGCTACGTCTCTACGTCGTATGATCAAAGAAGTCATGGAACTTATCGTCTACTCCACCGCCTGGTGCCCTGATTGCCGCGAGGCCAAGCGGTTTCTGGCCAAGCACAACATTCCCTACAAAGAGATTGACATCGAGTCCACCCCGGGCGCGGTGGATGAAATTGTCAAGCAAACCGGCAAGCGCGCTATTCCGCAATTCGTGATTGACGGCAAGTGGGTGCAGCCTTACGTTGCGGGCAAGGGATTTCTCTACGACGAAATGGCTAAGCGGCTAGGAATTGGGAAGCCCTAGCTAGCGCTGCGGAAAATCCTGCTTAAGTACCTCAGAGGCTAAAGCCCAGATCACAAGTGCCCTCCAATCGCAACGCTGGAAGCGCTGCGCCACCCAANNTCCACTACTACGCGCCAGTTACCGCGCAGGGCGTGCAGCCAGATGAGCTGCAGAAACAGGTTCACCAGCTCACGCAGCAGGTGGCGGAACTCGAGAAAGAGCAGGCGATGCCGGCGCTGGTACTGAGCCGGTACCGGAATTCCATCGGCTACATTTACGGGGTGTATCAGATCGGGTTTGCAAACCAGCCGGCAGCGATTCGGGCTCGCGCGTCCGGCACCGGGTTTTTGGTGGGCGATGGGTTACTGGCCACCAACAGGCATGTAGCCGAGCCATGGTATGGAGACAGCGAGGCCGAAGCGCTGATGC
>PMXH01000491.1 GCA_003165855.1 Acidobacteriaceae bacterium
AAGAACCGCCTCTACCACAACAACCACGACGGCACCTTTACCGACGTCGCAGAGAAAGCCGGAGTCACGCTCGGCGGGTGGTCGGCGGGCGCGACCTGGGGTGATTACGATCGCGATGGCCTCCTCGATCTTTTCGTTCCCGGCTACGTCAAATTCGATCCCGAAAATCCACCCATTCCCGGCAAAGGAGGCCTGCCACCTGGGTTCTGCCAATTTCGCGGCATGAACGTGATGTGTGGTCCGCGCGGCTTGCCCGGCGAAAGCGATCATCTGTTTCACAACAACGGCGATGGCACATTTACCGACGTCAGTGTGAAAGCTGGTGTTTCGGATCCCCAGGGTTATTACGGTTTGTCGTCAGTTTTTGTTGACGTGGACGATGACGGTTGGCTCGACCTGGCGGTCGCCAATGATTCCGTGCCCAAGTATCTTTACCGCAACAAGCACGATGGGACGTTTGAAGACGTCAGTTATATCTCAGGATTCGCTTTGAATGATGAGGGACGCGAACAAGCGGCCATGGGCATTGCGGTGGGCGATTACAACCGCGATGGGAAAGTCGACTTTTGCATCACGAATTTCTCCGACGACTACAACACCTTGTATCGCAACGACGGAGACGCCAGCTTCACCGACGTAAGCTTTGCCTCCGGCATCGCCAATGTGACCATACCGTTTCTCGGCTGGGGCACCGGTTTTCTCGATTATGACAACGACGGTCTGCTCGATCTTTTCTTTGCCAATGGGCATGTTTATCCGGGCGTGGACAAGCAGGATTGGGGCACAACCTCTGCCCAGCGCCCCCTGCTGTTTCGCAATCTGAATGGGTCGAAGTTTGAGGAGGTCGCTCCGGCCACCGGCAGCGGGTTAGCCGTGGTGATCACGGCGCGCGGAGCCGCTTTCGGCGATCTTTTCAACGACGGTCACACCGACGTAGTGCTTAACGTCATGGATTCGACGCCCGTGCTTCTGCGCAACGTCGTCAAGAATTCGAATCATTGGCTCACGCTAAGATTAATCGGCGGCCCAAAAAGCCCGCGCGATGCCATCGGAGCGAAAGTCTTTGTCACGACCGGCGCCATCCGGCAGCGCGCGGATGTTTTCAGCGGCGGCAGCTACGCCTCCAGTTCTGATCAGCGCCTTCACTTCGGACTGGGTGCAGTCACAAGCGTGGACAAAGTGGAGATCCTCTGGCCAGACGGCGCGAAAGAAGAAATCACAATCCCTTCGGTCGACCGGATCTTTACCGTAGCGGAAGGAAAAGGAATCATTGAGCCGTGAAGCGCGCCCTAATAAACGAGAACCGTCGCGCTGTCCTGGTGCTGCTGCTCTACTTCCTGCTTACCGCTTCGGTCCAGCGGCTCTCTGCACAAGGACACACTTTCCCACCAGTGCCCGTAGCATCCAGTTCCGTTGAGGCCTTTGTCGACGCCACCGAGCGCCTCGGCGTCAGCTTCCAATACCGCGCATCGCATACTTCCAGGAAATACCTTCTTGAAACCATGGGAGCGGGCGTCGCACTATTCGATTACGACAATGATGGGCGCCTGGACATTTTTCTTGTAAACGGAGCCCCTCTCAGCGATCCGACTTTAAAGGGGACGGTCCCGCGGAAGACCGATTCGCAATACTGGAATCGCCTCTACCATCAGAAACCGGACGGAACGTTCGAGGACGTTACCGAAAAAGCTGGCCTGCAGGGATCGGGCTACGGAATGGGTGTCGCCGTCGGGGACTTCGACAACGACGGATTCGAGGACCTTTACGTGACCGCCTATGGTGGAAACAAGCTCTACCACAACAACGGCAATGGCACGTTCACCGACGTCACCGAGAAAGCCGGGGTTGCAGGAAGCGGCTGGTCCAGCAGCGCGGCATGGGTGGACCTGGACGGGGACGGGTTCCTGGATCTGGTCGTCCTTCGTTATCTGGATTGGGATTTCGACGATATCTGGTGCGGCGAGCACAAGGAAGGCTATCGAGCGTATTGTCACCCCGATTACTTCAAACCAATTGCTCCTCTCGTCTACCACAACAATAAGGATGGGACATTCACCGAAGTCGCACAAAAGCTGGGCCTGGGCAAGCCGGGGAAAGGGCTTGGTGTCGCCATTGCCGACTATGATCGCGACGGCCACATCGATCTCTTTATCGCCAACGACTCCATGGTCGAGTTCCTTTATCACAACAAGGGGGATGGCACCTTCGAAGATGTTGGGCTCGCCTCTGAAGTTGCGGTCGACGTGGATGGGCGCACCTATGCCGGTATGGGCGCGGATTTCGCCGACTACAATAACGACGGCTGGCCTGACATCGTAGTAACCGACTTGGCAAATCAACGCTATTCTCTCTACCAGAATAACGGCGACGGCTCATTCACCTATGCCAGCCACACCGCCGGAATCGGCCAGATGACGCTGCCCCACTCGGGCTGGGGAGTCCACTTCCTCGATTACGACAACGACGGATGGAAGGATCTTCTCATCGCTCAAGGTCACGATCTCGATACCATCGAGCTCAACTATCCCAACCTCCGCTACCGCGAACCCATGCTCCTCGCCCGCAACACCGGCCGTGGGTTCGTCGATGTTTCCAGGCAGTCCGGCGGCGTCTTCCGTCAAGCCTGGGTTTCCCGCGGATTGGCCATCGGTGATCTGGATAATGATGGCCGGCTCGATGCGGTCGTAACCACTAATGATGGGCCGGTTCATATTCTGCACAACGAAACGCGGGTGGGGAACCATTGGATTCTTTTGAAGTTGGTTGGGCACAAGAGCAACCGCGACGCGATTGGCGCGGAGGTCACACTGGTGACGCGCTCCGGGCCGCAGTACGCAACTGTTTCAACCGCGGGCAGCTATCTTTCTGCCAGTGACAAGCGTGTCCATTTCGGGCTGGGGCAGGAAAGCGTTGCGCAGAAAATCGAGATCCGCTGGCCCAGTGGGATCAGGCAAACGCTCAAAGATGTTCCCGCCGATCAGATTCTTCAGATCGACGAGCCCGCCGCCCCGCTTACACCCCTGAAACCATGAACGCCCACCGAGCCTTCTAACGGGCTCCGGTCACGGGGCGCGGCTGCGCGTTCTTCACATATTTGTCAAACCAGCGCAGCATCTCGTAGACAAGCTGTTCGTTCAACTCCATGGCGGTATACCAGTGCGGCTCGTGCGGCAGCATCACCAATCGAGTGATACCGCCGTTGCCTCGAATTGCTTCGTAGAGTTTCTGACCTTGCAGCGGCGTCGTACCGGGATTCGCGTCTTCCGCCCCGTGCACGATGAGCAATGGCGTCTTCAATTTGTCGGCGAAGAAAAATGGAGAGACTTTCAGATAGACATCCGTTGCCTCCCAAACCGATCGCCGCTCGTTCTGAAAACCGAAAGGCGTGAGCGTCTTGTTATAGGAGCCGCTGGTAGCGACACCGGCGCGGAACAAGTCGGAATGCGCCACCAGATTTGCGGTCATTAAAGCGCCGTGGCTGTGTCCGGTGACTCCGATGCGGTCGGGGTCGGCAACACCGAGGCGCACCGCCTCATCGACTGCGGCCTTGGCATCGGCGACCAACTGATCCAAATACGTGTCGTAGGCTTTTTTCGGATCACCGACGATGGGGAACGCAGCGTTGTCGATGATTGCATAGCCCGCGAGGAGCAACAGCCTGTATTGCCGCAGCTGCGTAAAGGTTTCCTGCGAACCTGCAACCTGGCCGGCTTTCGAAGCGTCGGCATAGTCGAGAGGATAGGCATATAGAATGGTGGGGACCCGCGTCCCCTCTTTATAGCCGGGCGGTGTGTAGAGCGTGAACGACAAATCAAGCCCGTCGGCGCGCTTGTACTTGACGAGGCGCTTCTTGATCGCCCGCACCTCCGGCGTGGGGTCGGGAATGTGAGTGAGCGCGACGCTGGTTGATGGGAACGCAGCTTCTCCGGCAGGCGCATCTGCGATGATGGATTTTCCCAGCGTCCGCGTGAACGCATTGGGTGGGTCGGTTGGCGATTGATGCCAGGTGAGAAACGTCCTTGTATCCGCGCCGGTGAAGGAAAGAAATCGCTCGAAGGAAGTCCGATCGCTGCGAAACAAGCGCTCGGATTTTAGCGTCTTCAGATCGAGCCGATCGAGAAACGGCCGGTCTCCCTCGGGCGAAGATCCGACTCCTGCCAGGTAAATCGAGTCACCCTCCTCTCGAACTACCCTGGCCCCGTTCGCGAGTTGGTGTTCCACGGGGTTGCCGGGGTTGGCATATTTTTCGTCGGTGGAGAGATCCCAAAGCAAGCGAAGCTTGGGCTGTTGATCATCGACGTCGATGAGGAAACTCCGCCTCCAGTGCCGGTTTTCATCGTACTCGTTCACCAGAGAGGTGGCCGGTTGTTCGCTCCAGGAGAAACCGACATAGCGCTGCTCGGTCCGCGTGATTTCGACGGCGGGTGAGTTGAACGGCGCCTTTAGGAGCATGATCTTGTCGCGGGCCGGAACCGTAACTTTCCAGTCGCCGCCATCCAGCGCTTCTGCCCAGACCAGCGTCGCCGGGTCGGTGGCACGCCAGGAAAAATCACGTGGACCTACCGGAACTCCTGCGATGGGGACGCGATCCGCCAGCGGAAGCGATGCGATGGTGTGAGCGGCAACGTGAGAGCGGTCGGATGTGTCCCAGACTTCGACTTCCGCAGGGAAGCGGTCGTAGGTGGTGACGTAAGAGTAGGGCTTGTGGATGGTGGTGACGAGTACGTGCCGCCCGTCCGGCGCCGGACCTAGCCATTCGTAATTCGCCGGCTTTCCGATCGGCGTGATCTTCCCGGTGGCCACATCGACCAAAGCAAGTTGCGAGGCCGCGTAATAATCGAACAGATCCTCATCGTGCTTGTTGCGGAGGGTATCGCGGTTTTCATAGGTGCTGCTCTGTCCTTTTTCGCCCTCGGTCTCCTGGATGCTTGGACCAGGCGGCACGGTCGGTTCGGGCGGCGGCGCACCCATCCCTTCAGGCACCAGCTTGACCAAAAGGGTTTTCTGGTCGGGCATCCATTGCATCTCGTCGTTGAACATAGGGTTGAGACGCGCTGCGGGAACGCGATGTATCTCGCCGGACTTGGCGTCGCCGATCCAGAGTTCGACCGCCTCGGCAGCGATATTCACGAAGGCGAATCGTTTCCCGTCGGCGGCCCACACGGGCCCGCCCGGACACGCGCCCGCGGGAAGCGCGATATGAATTTGCGAAGCATCTTCCGGCGAGATGGCGACATGCACCAGCTCGAAGCTTCGTGCGCAGGGCGTAATGCCGTAACCGCCCGGTGTGTCGTGCTTGCTGTGATTCTTCGGCTCCACGCGCACGCCCGCCAGGCGCAGGAAAGGTGTTGCCACCCGGGAAATCGACGGGTAGTCCTGCCAGGACACCAGAAGAATCGCGTCCTGCGTTGGACTCACTCTGGGCAGTGGCGGCGAGGGCGCGTGCATCACATCCAAAATGTTTTGCGGCGGCTGGTTATATCCAGATGCACCCTCGACCGGAGTCGCCGGTGCTGCGGCCGCGTTCAACAACATTGCATTCAGCGCAGATAAGTTTGACTGCGCTGCAGCGGGCACAGCCGTCGCGCAAGCAACGAGCACTCCGATCACAAGACAGTTCAAGGCGTTCCGGACGGGCATAAGCTTCCCCCCTTCAATCCCCTGCAAAACTGACAGTCAACAATACTCCGTGGCTTTGGAGTAATCCTTTAAGAGACGTCATCGGGCAAGAACTTCAGAGCGGCAAAGCGCTGGAGGGTGATGTCCTCGGCTTTTGTAAAGTACGCCCATGCCGCCGGCGAGCTCTCGACGAGGCGGCAGCGCGAAAACCCTCCGACCCATCATTAGGCGAAAATCTTACTGTGGGTGAAACCGGCAAGTCAATGAAGGCCACGGCTTGGCGCTGGCTCATAAGACGATAGCGCGCCGCGTGGCCCGTGTGCGGCCTCGGGAGGGCTTCTGGTGTGAGCGTGACAGCGATCTTACGGCCGGGTGGGCTCAAACCAGACTACAGCGCCCTTGGCGATCTCCGGCAGATCAAAGTGCGTACTCCCGTTTTCGAAACGACCCGCGATCGTAGCCTCGTCGCCGAGAAATGGCAAGAAGTGCCCCTGCACCTTGCCCGGCACAGTTACCTCGGCGTGCTTCTCGGGAGTCTGCACAGCGTTTTCTTTGGAGCGCAGCCCCTGAAAGTTTGCGAAAAACACGTGCGGTTTGCCGTCCACGGATGCGATCTGCGCCGCAACCATGGGCGAAGACGTCACCTGAATCTCGCCCTCACCCAAGCCGTCCAGAAAATTCTTTTCGCTGTTCGGCGAGCAATCCTCGAAGCGACTTTCGGCCAACGCCATGTAACGCGCCCCCGGTGAATCCGCGAGGTGGGTCACGTTGGTCTGCCCCAGCAACGCTTCGCTCAAGGAACCGGTGGCGACGATCTTTCCCCCATTCCCGGCATACTTTTGCAAGGCAACCGTCTCATCCTTTGAAAGGACGCGCACATCCGGCAATATCAAAGTCTTCCCATGGAACGAACCCAGCGTCCTCGGCGTCACAATCTGATACTCGCGGTGACTCTGCATCAGAAGCAAGAGCGTGCCCTGGTAGGAACGAAGGAACTCTTTTGTGAAGTAGTTGCGCGTAGCTGGAGAGAAGTAGACGCCGACGGGATCAATCGCTGTCCGCGGACGATAGAACGTTTTCTCGTGCGCTGCAATCCATGTGAATACCTGCTTCCGCGTGGCTAGGTCGTTTGAGCCAGACATGACGTGCGTAGCCGCGTCCCACACATTCGCTCCCGCCATGACCTCCGACATGAAGAGGTTCCGCATCGGCTCCGGGGCGCTGACCTTGGGATCGCCATCCCACGAGTAATTCAAGATCCAAGTCGCCTTGCCCTCGGCAAACGCGCGGAACGTCTGCATGCCGATCTGGTAACGGAACCAATCGAACGGCGTTCGCGAAGCCGCCATATGATCGCCGTTGCCAAACTCATACTCGTGCGCAACCGCATCGTTGACGGCGTACAGACTATATACGTCCGCGCCAACGCGCACCGCCTCTTCCTCGATGCCCGGGTAAATTTCCGGAATCGTCTTGATTTCCGGATTCACAGCCTTCGCCGTCTGATCGATCTCGCGCATGAGGTCGGTCAGCGATTGGATCCGAAAATCGACCCATTGTCGAAAATGTGGATCCGAGAAATCTCCCAGCTTCAGGTCACGTCGTGCGTCCAGTCCAGTCTGCTTGCGAAACGCCCCGACGGTCGCGTCATCGAAGCTGGCCCAGGTGTCTTCCCAACCATCGAAATGCGTCATCCAGTACGGGATGTCCACGTAGATGCCATCAATTCCGGTTGCGGCAATCTGCCGCACGCGCTCCATATATGTCTTTCGCCACTCCTGCGCATAAGGACTGATCCACACATCCTCGTCGCCTTTGGCGATCCAGAAAGCCGACCCTCCGCCAAAGATCGCGGGCTCGCCCGTGATCTTACGTTGCAACCAATCTGGATGATCTTTAGCAACCGAGTGCGCTGAGCGATCGGCGTTTGCTGTAATGCACTCCAGCCCTGCGATGTAAACGAACGCGTGGTTTCCTTCTTTGTGCGCGCGCTCGGCCACGGCACGAATCGCGGCCAGCTTCTCCTCCGGATGCAAGAAGCTCTCGTAGCGGCCCGGAATGTCGTTGTCCACCTCGATGCCGAACACGTGACTATCCCGCGCATTTCGTACGATCTGATCGGCGTTATCAGCCTTCAGGCCGTAAGCCGCAATGCGCACAAAATGCGTCCAATCCTGCTCCGGTGAGTTGGGAGCAGCTGCCAACAATACGGCGAACACCATCAGGAAAAACACTGCGAGACAGCTTTTTCGTTTCATGCCCGGTCCTCATTATGAGTATGGTGATTGCGACGTCCCTACTACCACGCACGATTCCGCCATCCGTATGCTCGCTGACCCTGCGCGCTAGCTAGGAACCGGTTGGTGGTGCGCCGCCCGTTGCGTCGTCCTGACCGAGACCGACCGTTGGGCGCAGCGTCAAACTGCCATCCGTATTCAGACCTTGCCGGCATGCCCAGCGCACCGGATGCTTTTGCCCTTTGACTTCGATTTCCGCTCTAAGTCTCAGTCCCTTCCAGTTCGTTCCCTTGGGCAACGGGAACTTCGCCTGACGGACTTTTCCTGGAAGCGGATAGCCAGCGTCGAGACTCCCTTCCACGTTCACTTTCCCATCCTCACTGGCTACCGAGACGCGCAACACGCCGGGGACGCCGGCAATCCCGTCGTTCGCAAAGCCAATAATCAAGCCTGGATAGCCGGCTTCTTCATAGCTCCACACCCATGAGGGCCGAACCCGGTAGCCAACCTTGCGCGCCAGTCCGTCAATCGCACCGGGAAACTGGCGGTAGTAGCTGAGGATTCGATCGGCCTGGATGCGGTGCCAATTCCATAGCGAAAAATAGCAAGCGCCCACATCCTGCACATGGTGGATAACGTTGTCGGTATAGGTCACGCCTTCATCCAACCCTAGGTGTTGCGGCGACCCATCCGACATTCCGACTTCCACCGTAACTCCCGTCCAAGGCGGGCGGTTGCTCAGTTCTTCGATCTGCTCGTTTTCAATGAAGACCGTATCGGTCCGCAGCCAGTTGAAACTTCGGACGGTACGTTCGAGCAGTTCAGAATTGCCCACCTTGCTGAAGTCCGGCTGCGTGTTCGTGGCCAGTGGCGTCTTCCTCCAGCGCTCTGCCTGATGCTGGAACATGCTCACGAAGGTTTTTTCCGCCGTGACGGAGTCGGGAAAGGGGTTCGACTGCAGCGGCCAGGTGTGTCCCTCGCCCCAGAATCCGTACATAACCGTGTCGACGTACTCCACGTCGGGATGGCCGTCGTAGGCATCCGCCAGCAGGTCCACCAGTTCCTGAAATGCAGACTGGAATGCGGGATCGTCATAGCGAGGTTCATACCTCGATCGACCCTCCCATTCGCCCAGCTTCACCATCGGCACCTTCTGCCGCAAAAATTCCGGCAGCGCGAGATCGGGAATGTCCGGGTTACTTATCATCACGCGGAATCCAACCCGCTTCCCATACATCCGTGCCAGATCGAAGGTCAGCTTCCAGTGCTCGCACAGGTCGAGTCTTCCGGGCCGCTGCTGCACGTCTTTCCAGTTCACGCGGATGTAGAGTTTCGTCCCGAGCGGCAACTTGACCAGGTTTTCGATGGACTGAGCCAGTGTCTCCCTATCTTTCTTCGCTGGCCCCACTTCATCGCAGACATAGGTGATGAGACCCATTCCATAGTTGGGCACGATCTCCTGAGAAGGAGTTAGAGCCATGACCACATTCCAACTGGGATAATCGTCGGCGGAGAAAGGTCCCTGATAGAGGCGGTCAGGCACCGGTGGCCCGGAACCGAAGTCATACTTGTCGAAATTGTGAGTGGGAATATTCCCCAGAAGCGGTTCGCTGCCAAGTCCCGCCGCTACTGCGATCGCACCGCCAGCTTTCAGGAATGATCTTCGCTGCATCCTCAGCCTACTCTCACGGTCGAAATGCTCGGAGTGTGAAATTACTGTAGGTGGTTGGTAATGTCGAACACCAGTCCGGTGTTGCTCAGGCTAACCGGCAAGACATAGCTGTCATAGATTGGATGGCCGTCAGCGTCCAAAGCCCGGATCTGAACATTCACTGCCTTCGTGCCGCCCAGGCTTGCCGTATCGAAGCTCGCAACCTGAACGCCGGGATCGAGAAGGTCGAGCGCGGCATGCGCGGCGATTTCCTTCCAGCTCCAATCCGTGCCTGTGCCCGTGTATTGCCACAGACGCCCTGTGCCGGCCTCGGTTGCGAACATGTATTCCGCGCCAACCGAAATGCCGCCGCCGTTGTATCCGGTCTTCGAATTCTGATCGGTGTCGAGAAATATCTGCCAGTTGGCCGCGCTCGCACCGTCCCAGCGAATCGAAGTGCGCCCCGGCGCCCGATTGCCTTGGGCATCGAAAGCGTCCGGCCATGCGCTGGCAAACGGGGCTTGCACGGCCTGTTGTTCCACCGCCGCGGTTTCTGCTGCCCAGTACGGCGGGGGGCTCGCGTACGGATTACTTGTTTCCTGCGTCAGGTAAACCCAGCCGGCGTTGCGCTGCTTGGCTAGTTCCAACGCGGTCTGGACTTGGTCTGCACCCATGCCATAAATGATGTGCCAGAAGCGGTCGGGTGGGTACTTATGCACCCACGCATAGTCGACATAGTCGTTCTTATAGGTCGATAAACCTTGGTCTTCCCAGTTCATCAGGATGTTGGCGATCCCCATCCAGCAGTCGCTTGGACTATAGGTTCCCGGATTGATCACCGTGATCCGCGCTCCCGCCTTTTCGTGCACGTAGTTTGTCAGTGCCTCGTAGTACAAGAACTGGTTGGGAAGAAACGGATTGCTGGCGGTGCAATCGGTGGGCGCCTCATCGAAGAACATGCCATCGACCAGGTAGTTGCGGTATACCGCATCGATCTTCTGCCGGATAATGTGGGGATCCCGCGCGCCGTATTCGGTGTAGGTATATCCGATAACGAAGATGCCTTGCTTGCGGGTAGCGCGGATCGCCCGATCCACGCTCGGATAGTAGGTTTCGTCGTCTCCGTTATCGAGGTTCACGATCATGATACCGACGGCCTTCGCCCCCGGCGCCGCCCACGCTGTCCATTGCGGCGACCCCGGATCTTGATAGGATGGCGCGCCGATCCGCGTTTGGCCTGCGGTCATCACCGCCGCCAAAAGAACGATGAGCCATCCACTGAGCCTGATCCCGCGCTGCGCGCTTCTCATGTCTAAGCCTCAGTCAATATCTGAATCGTGGCGCTAGAACTCGAACCGCACT
Source organism: Acidobacteriaceae bacterium (assembly GCA_003165855.1). Lineage (GTDB taxonomy): Bacteria > Acidobacteriota > Terriglobia > Terriglobales > Acidobacteriaceae > Sulfotelmatobacter. The sequence continues at coordinate 10,870 of PMXH01000491.1, forward strand.
CCGAACTGGAAGAAGCGGGGCGCTTCTCCAATAGCGCCGCCAGAAATCGTGCCGAAAAACGGATTCGCCTGACCCGAACCTCCCACAGCCGAATTCGGTTGCCCAAAGCGCGGATGATTAGTGAAGTTGAACATCTCCGCCCGCACCTCCAACCGCATGCCTTCTTTGGGTACGAACGATTTGTAAAGATTCAGATCCGCGTTGTGAATACCGTCGACGCGTAATCCAGAAAAATAGCGGGGTCCGTTGCCCGGAATCTGATCTCCTGGATCCGCAAAACAATTCGCATTGAAGAAGGAGTTCACCGGAGGAAGGCCATTGCTTATGGCTGTCGAATTCGCTTCCCAGTTCAAGGCCACGTCGTGCATGCTCGTCCCGCTCTTGAGCTGGGAACAGACAACCTCTGGACGCTGGGTGCCGTTGGCCAGGCGCGCGGTGGCCATGCCGATGGCCATCGGCTGCCCCGATTGTTGGGTGATCAGGGTTGCGACCGACCAGCCTCCGATGACCGCATCCACGGCTCGGTTCATATCGCCGCCAATCCATTGTTTGCGGCCGATGGGCAGGTCTACAACCACGGCGGCCGCGAGCCGCTGGGGCGCGTCACTGGCGCCGATGCTGTGCTCCGCCTTCAGATTGTCCAGTTGTTGCGGAAGGCCGAGACTGAGCCCACCTACCCAGTTGTTCCGGCCTGCCGAAGAATAATCGGTCTCCTTCGATATGGTGTAGCTGCCTTCGAAGCTCACGTGGTGCGTGGTGCGCTTCTGAAAACGGAACTGCATCGCGTTGTACCAGGAATTCGCGCTCTCCAGCATCAGGCCCTCGAAATCGCCGGCGAATTGCGGGTACTTATTCAACAGATATGCCAAGGGCAAGGTCGATTGGCCGTAGTTGGAATTAACTTCATTGAAGCAAGGGTTGGAAGGGGTCGATACGCAAGGGGTATTGAACATGTTGTAAAACGGATTGCCGACCTGGGTCTCAAGAAAATTGCTGACGCAGCTATCCGTCTGGCAGGTCGAGTCGGTGGGAGTGACAGCGGCCGCAACCTGGCCCACCAAGGACGAGGGGATGAAAGCCCGATTGTTGGTGCCAGACCAGGGTAGATGGGTGCTGCGGTTGGCAACGTAATCGACGCCAACCTCGATCTCGCTGGGCAGCTCTCGCTGCACTCCCAGATTCCATTGGTAAATATCGGCATCCCGCGCCGCGGTCGTGCCCAGATCGTTCGCGTTCTGATAGCCCCAGTTTGCAAATTGGCCGTACTGCCTACCCTGCGGACCGGTAAAGCCCGTGGGAAACGGGTTTTCCAGAGTTGCCGATTGAGTGGCGAAATCGTTGTTAGTAAAAAACAGGTTGGCCGTTTTGCGGAACGCAGAGCCGGGGTACTGGAAGTTTGTGGCCGGGCTCATGCCAAAATAAATGCCGGCTCCGCCGCGCACCACCGTCTTGGAATCGAACGCGTAGGCAAAGCCCAGCCTCGGTCCGATGTCCTTGCGGTACGTCGGGACCGTCCTCATGCTGGAGGTGGCGAACTGCGTCGTGCCGAACAACTCCTGCGTCGCGGGAAGATTCAGCCCCACGCTCTGCATCGTCGCCTGCGCGCTCATCGTGCCTGCTGGCGCGGTGCCGGGAAGGCTCGCAAGATTGATGCCTACGCCGGAATCCGCCGTGAAATTGCTGAATTCGAGCTGGTTGTTGCGCGAGGTATAGGGCGAACTCCACTCGTAGCGCAGGCCTAGATTCAGCGTGAGCTTCGAATTCACCTTCCAGTCATCCTGGATGTAAAACCCTTGCTCCAATGACCGGTTGGCCACCGAGGGAGTCACTAACAGCTGACTGGTTGCGTTGAGATTATCGCCGTAGCCAAGAGCCAAGCTGGCCAGCGGGTTGCCCGTCGTGATGGTCTCGATATTGTTTGGATTGCTGCAGGGTCCGTTGCAAATCTGCGTAGTGTCGCTGAATGGGTTTGGAGATGTGACGTCATCCGTAAAAGTCAGGAGGCCGGTCGGGTTGTTCGGCTGCCAGAAATTGTTGTAAAAAATTCTCTGTTCCCCGCCCACCTTGATCAGGTGCGATCCTTTGGAGATCACCAACTGTGAGGAATAGCTCACCAGTGTGTGGCCGAATTTGGTGTAGATGCAGCACTGATCGTAGAGGTTATTCCACGGCAGATTCCCCTGCATCATAAACGTGGGCATGTGGTCGATCCCGTTGGCCTGCTCGAACACGGAAGGCAATCCTTGCGTGCCAGACGGCAGTGACGCGTTGAAACCGGAGATTGTTGGGATACCCGGCAGCGACAGTTCGTGCACCCGGTCGACCGCCGCATGGTTGGTCCAGATGATTCGCGGGTTCACGGTCCAGGAATATTCGAACGAGCCGTTTTGCGCCACAGTGACACCGCTGGCAATTCCATCATTATCGAAGCTATCGCCTAAGGTGAGCGGAGTGGTGTAGTTGTTCCAGCCGCGGCTGTAGCGGCCGTTGATGCGGTTTTTGTCGTTGATCTGGTGGTCCAGTTTAATGTCGAACTGGTAATCCGGCGCCTGCGCCAGCGTTGTGTAGTTATAGTTACCGAATTCGTTCGAGTTGCTGGGCTTCGGGTAGAGATTGAGCACAGCCATTCCGATAGGATCCCGTTCGCCCACCGGGATGACTCCTCCGTCCTGCACTAGCGGCCGGCACATCGTGCCGGGTGTCGCCGGCGCCGGACAGGGAACGAGAGGCTGCTTCGGATCGTAAATGGGATTTGTAAGTCCCGAGAAGTCGCCTTGCCGTTCCGCCATGGTGGGTACGGTCACGAGCCCGCTGACCGCGCTGGAGCTTTTCACCTTCTCGAAGTCAACAAAAAAGAATGTCTTGTTCTTCTTGATTGGCCCGCCGAGCGAGAAGCCACCCTGGTCACGCTTGCTGTCTGGCTTGGGGTTGGGCGCGGGATTAAAGAAATCCCGAGCATCGATCCCCGGACGCTGCAGGAAATACCAGCCCGTGCCATGGAAGGCGTTGGTTCCGCTCTTCAACACCATATTTACCACGGTGCCGCCATTGTTGCCGAACTCCGCCGAAAAGCTGTTGTTCTGCACTTTGAATTCCTGCACGGAATCAACCAGGGGCTCGTAGTACACGTTGGTGTTTCCACCCTCGCCTTGTTCCGGCGCGCTGATGAGGGCGCCGTCCAGCCGTATCTCGGCGGTCGCGTTGCGCTGCCCGTTGGAACTGAAGTTCGTTCCGGCCGGATAGTTATCCCCTGTGCCCGATCCCGCCACCTCGGTGACGCCCGCCGCCAGGAACGTCAGACCGAAGTAGTCGCGGCCCATCAACGGGATTTCGTTTATGTACTCGTGGGTGATGTCCGTGCCCAACGTCGCGTTGTCCGTGTCCAGCAGAGGCGGCGCGGCCGTAACGCTGATAGAAGTCGATGCGCCTGCAATGTCCAGCCTGAAGTTCAGCGATGACTCCTGATCGACCGCCAGAACCACTCCGGTCCGTTCCGCCGAACGAAAGCCGTGGGCCTCAACCTTGACGGCNNCGGATGGTCACCGTAGCATTGGCCACAACCGCTCCCGTCGCATCGGAAACAACGCCGCGCAGCTGCGCCCGGTAGTTCCCTTGGCCCCAAAGGGCGAGAGCCGAACCCAGGATTGAGACAACAGAGAGCAGCACGGTGGATAGCAAACGATGGCGAACCGGCAAACATTCCACTCTTGGCACTCGCATGGACGGCCTCCCACAAAAGACCCAAAGCAGACGATATTCGTATACTTGCGTTTTGTAACGTTTGCTTTCGCTCACACTTTTACGTTCGTCTCCACTGCTTTGTCAAGCTTTTCTCTCCTGCTATTAGTGAATAGTGAGAATTAGGAATACAACTCGCTGGTAAATCGGGGCGAATCGACGAAAAGCTGCGCCGGGCTTGGCGCTTGCTCCTGTTCTCGCCAATTGCGTTCACCGGGTAGCTTGTCAGCTTGGATGCTCACGGCCCTGTTGGAAGCTTAATGCCGCACCAGGGACAGAAGCCGATCACAATGCCGTCGCGTCTCTCGGACGGTCCGCACGCGGATCCTCACCCTGCGGGCCCGGGAACATCTAGTGCAATTCAGTGCTTGTAATGCTTCCCGAGTAATATCCGGCGCGGGTTACAACCCGGAGTTGAGCCGATCCGTCCAGCGCCTGAACCCGAATTGAGTGGTAGGCGCCCGACGTGTGCGGGTTCGAAGAACGGTATCCGATCAGGTACTGCCTCCGGATATCTTGCGCTATCGCACTTGCGATCAATTAGTTGACGGTTATGCCATACCACGTCGTCGCCGTGGGATTCTCGTAGTAGTTGAGAGTCGACGTGACTCCGTTGAGCGTGATCGATTGGAATAGGAGTTGATTGTCCGAAGTGCGTTGGACCTGGAGAACGAGATGGTTCCACGCGTTTGGCAGGGGATTGCAGGGAATGCGAGTTGGGTGCCACGTCTGACCGGGATTGTCCCAGATGTCCCACTCATTGCCGCCTGCGATCCGGCATTCATGCCCCCAGATGTAGGAGCTGCCGTTCACGAACTGGTTGATATCAAACTCCAGAGCCTGAGAGTAGCGGAAAAAAGCCCTCTCCCCGCTCATCGGGGAGAGGGCGGTTGCAGACAGAACATGTTTTAGTCGTCGTCGTCCACCTTGGTGGGTGCCGGGTTGTTGAATTCGGTCGCGGGGCGAACCGTCTTCTCCCCCGGATAGGGCCGCGCAAAGCCGGTCGACATGTACCAGTTCAGATGGTTCACGGTGTCCGGGTCCTCGGAGTCGGGCTTGGTCAGTTTGCCGGCGAAGATCTGCGTCTTCTTCTGGAGCCAACCCGCTCTCAGGGCTTTGACTGCGGGGCTGCCGGTTGAGTCGGCTGCGCTCGCGGTAACGCCCTGGTTCAGCGGAATATCGTTCGCCACGTGCGTCCACGGCAGGAAGTTATCCGCGGGCGGGTTGCTGGTGAAGTCCGTCCTCATCGGCGTCGCCGTGAGGTCGAACTGGTTCATGGGCGGCAGACCGAGGATTTGCTCGATCGTCCGCGTCATGTTGACCTGCGTGTAGTAGGTGCTGTCGGTGGGTCCGTTCTGCACGGCGTATGGGCTGACGATATAGCCTGGGCTGCGGTGACCGTCGACGTGGTCAACGCCGTTCTGCGCATCGTCTTCCTCGATGAAGATCGCCGAAGTAGACCACACGCTGCTGTGGCTGATGTAGTCGATAATGCGCCCAACGGCCAGGTCGTTATCGGCCTCTTCTGCCTGCACCTCCGGCGGGCCGCCGGTGTGGTCGCACATGATCCACAGGATGCTCAACGTAGGCACCGTATTGTTCGCGACGTCATTGTTGAAGTCCTGCACCCACACATCGACGCGGAACTGATCGGGAATGCCCAGATCGAACTGCGGGAAGTTCTTGATCAGGTGGTTGTACACGGCCGGGATAGAGGATTCTGCCTGGACCGTGTTCTGGAAGTACAGCGTGGTCTCGCCCTGGGTCCCAGGCGGTCCGCAATCCGGACCTCCCTCGTAGCATTGCGAGTCGGCGTAAAAGTCGCTCCAGCTCGGCTCGCTGGTCGACCCGCCCGGCTGCAGGAACGTATCGTTCTCGACGTATTCGCCGTAGAGCTTCAGGGGCAGACCTGCGGCTGAGGCTTCGGAGAACAGGAAGCCCTTTTTCTGATAGGCGAGTGCATCGCCCGCGTTCCCGCCGGGATAGCTGCGAACCCAGTCAGGGGACTGGATGTCGTCGGCGTAGGGCGCCATGCCCTCGGTGATCCACTGGTGACCGTCAGCCGACTGGCGGCTGGGATCGTAGAAGTTGTCGAGGAGAGGGAAGCGCGTGACCAGCGCGTGTACGTTCGGCGTGATCGGAGTGCCGCCAGCTGCGGAGCCGTCGCCGAACACCGCCAGCGAGGCGTCGCCATTGCCGGCGGTCACGTCGCCCAGGATCTGATCGTAGGTGCGGTTTTCACGGACGATCAGGAATACGTGCTTGATCAGCGACGGATCGCCGATCTTCGCTGGGATTGCGACCGGCTTGGCAGTGGGGCTGCCACCGGACGCAGACTCGATATTTGCCGTCCGATTCCAGTGGTTGTACTCGTAAACGTTGGCCGTCATAGTCGCCAGGGTGGCGCTATTCGGAATCGCGACGATGCTGACGGTGCCATCGTCCTGGTGGGTGTTGTAGCCGCACACGCCATGGTCGCACTCGAAGGAATTCCGGGTGCCGATGCCCTTGTCGTTGGCAACGATGAGCACGTTAGCGGACGCGTCCAGTACGACCGAGGCCGGAGCATAGGCGACCGGAATCATGCCCTCGACGGGACTCTGCACTCCGTTGGCGAGGTTCACGACCGCGACCGCGTTGGCATTGTAAAGCGCGACATAGGCAATGCCGTTCTTAGCGTCGACAGCGATTGAGTTCGGCGCAGCGCCATACGCCGAGCCTTGGCCGGGTATTCCGATCGGCAGTCCAAGGTTGATGGTCCGCTCCACCACGTTGCTAGCCGTGTTGATCACCGAGATGGTGTCGCTATAGGTGTTGGCGACCAACAGGTTCCCTGCGTAGAAAGCCATCCCGGTCGGGTGCAGACCACCCGTCGAGATGTTAGCGGTGACCGTCATCGAGGCCAGATCAACCACGGAAACGGTACCGGTGATCGCGGCGCCAACCACCGGGTCGGCGACGATTTCAGTGCCGGCGGACCAGATCTGGAAATCTGCCGCCGTAGCGGCCCGGCCACCCTCGTTGCTGACATAGGCGGTCGTGCCGGCGTGGTTGATTACGATGCTGTGCGGCGCGTTGCCAACCCGGATCTGCGTACCCTGCTGGTTCGTGATCAGGTTAACTTGGGTGAGCGTATCGTTCTGGTTGAGCAGGGCATAGGCGCTCTGGCCATTACTTGAGACCGCGACGCCGCCAGGATAAGAAGTGCTCGGGCTATAGAACGTGCCGCAGGGCACGGCATAAGCGCCCGCAGGGCTGTTCGGAAAGCAGGCGATGAAGGAAGTGTTCGGTGGCACGCTGATCTGGGCGTCGTCGGAAAGCAAGCCCTGTGCATTGACGTTGGCGATGGTGACATAGCTGTCGTCTTGGCTGAACACCAGGTGCGTGCC
>PMXH01000219.1 GCA_003165855.1 Acidobacteriaceae bacterium
GGGGTGGCGTTCTGGGCGCACGTGGGCGGATTCATCTCGGGGGCGCTGCTGGTGAAGGTTTTTGGCGAACGGCAGCGGCGGCATCCGTATGCGTTTCAGTAGGGCTGGGCGAAACAAATCAAAATCTGGACTGGCAACGGAAAGAGCAAGAGCAACACCAACTTCAAAGTCAAAGGCGTCGGACAAGAGTGTCCGACCCACACGAGCAAAATCAAGATCCAGCCGCCGAGACGGCGGCGCTACGAATTACTTCTTGGGACGCGACTCCGGGGGAACGAGGCCCGACAAGCGGTAGTAGACCACGAGCTGGCCGTAGTGTTCGCCGGAATGTTCGATGAAGCCGTAGGCCGCGTCGTAGAGGCGGACCTGCTGGTGGGCGAACGGGTCGACGAGCAAGTCGGACATTCCCTTGTCGCCTTTCGCCTTGATGGCGGCAGCGCCGTCGGCAAAGGCTTTTTTCACGAAGGCAACTACGTCGGCCTTGGTTTTGTATTGATCGCGCTTGGGATCTTCTTCGGTCGGCATCTCCTTATCGAGGACGGAATTGGTGAAGAAATAATTCGCGTTGGCGGCGTGGAGAAGTTGCCCGGCAAAGGTGCGCTGGGCGGGGGTGGGCTTGAAGTCGTATTTGTCCTCGGGAAAATCTTCGGCCATGGCGATGAGCTTGCGGCCAATGTCGTTCCAGGAATCGAGCAGGACCTTGGACGGGCTATCAGCGGGCTTTATGGGAGCTTCTTTCTTGGCGTCTTGTGCGTTCGCGGGGAAAGTGAGAATCGCCACGGCCAACAAGGCGGCGGTGGGCAGAAACATCTTGCGCATGGTTCCTCCAGGGGTTATCCGAATGGGCGAGCGCAATCTTAATCTGAATTCTTGTTTATGTAAACGCCGGAGCCGTGGCGCCGTGAACTAAGTTCTTAAACACAGAGGGCACGGGGTCACACAGGGAAGGTCAGGATCAACGTCAAGATCAACGTCAAAGGCGTCGGACAAGAGTGTCCGACCCACATGGTCTGTGACTGGACCTAAAGGCCATTCGGGCGCTGGCGGATTAGGGAGAGAAATTCCGAGCGGGTTTCGTTCTCGTTGCGGAAGCAGCCGAGCATGGAGGAGGTGACGGCGGTGGAATGCTGTTTTTCGACGCCGCGCATCATCATGCACAGGTGGCGGGCCTCGATGACTACGCCGACGCCCTGGGGTTCGATTACGTTCTGAATGGTTTCGGCAATCTGGGTGGTGAGGCGCTCCTGAATCTGCAAGCGGCGGGAAAACAGTTCGACCAGGCGCGGAACCTTGCTAAGGCCGATTACCTTGCCCTTGGGGATGTAGGCGACGTGAACTTTGCCGAAGAAGGGCAGCATGTGGTGCTCGCAGAGACTGAACATTTCGATGTCTTTGACGATGACCATTTCGTCGTAGGTGACGGTGAAGAGCGCGCCTTTGAGCAGGGCTTCGGGATCTTCGGTATAGCCGCGGGTGAGGGTCTGCAGCGATTTGCGAACGCGCTCGGGAGTGCGCTGGAGGCCCTCGCGGTTCGGATCTTCGCCGAGGCGGACGAGCATCTCCTGAACCAGGTCTTCGAAGCTGGCGCTGGTGAGAGTGGAGGCTGATTCGGTTGAGGGTTTCATGGTTGGGTTGATTTGGTAATTTTGTAATTTAGTAATTTTGTAATTTGAAAATCAAAGACCTTTGCCTGCGTATTCGAACGAGTTCATCATCGTTTCTTCTAGCCTTACTCTTTCAAGATGCGCGTGGGGGAAGCCGCGCTGCACTATTTCGTAAATCTGGATGCAGAGGTTTTCCGTGGTGGGGACTTCCTGGGCGAATTCTGACAGCGTGTTCAGGTTCTCGTGGCCGAAGCGGGCGAGCACTTCCCTTTCGATAAAACCGTCGAGATCGACCAGGTTGCAGACCATGCCGGTCTGGTTGTCGACCGGGCCGCTNNCCGACATGGCTTCGCTGTGCAGGCGGTGGGATGCGGAGAACAGGTAGCGGCGGGAGAGGTGGGCTTTCATCTCGTTGCTCTCGTCATAGAGTCCGGAACACAATCAAAACCTTTACCACAGGGGGCACAGGGGTGCACAGGGTAGAGCTTCTTTTCCGCATCAGGCTTCACCGTAGAAATCGACGAATAGATCTGGGGTTTCGTAGACGCGGACGCGATGCACTTTGGCGTTTTCGAGTTTGCTGGCGAGACGCTGCCAGATGGCGATGGCGATGTTTTCCGTGGTCGGAATTTGATGCAGGAATTCCGGGACCTCTTTGTTGAGGAAGCGGTGGTCCATGGCGTCGAGGACTTCGCGGTGCATGACTTCTTTGAGTTGCTTGAGATCGACGACGAAACCGGAGCGCGGGTCGACTTCGCCTTTTACCGTGACCTCGAGCGTGTAGTTGTGGCCGTGGCCGTTGGGGTTGTTGCATTTGCCGAAGACACGTCGGTTCTCTTCCGGAGTGAAGTCCGGATTGTGGTAGTAGTGCGATGCGGAGAATTCGGCTTTGCGCGTGAGATAGACCATAGGAGCAGTTGCCAGTTGTCAGTGGCCAGTTGCCAGTAAATTCCCTTCCTCCGAATACTTGCGGCCTTTCCAATTTACATTACCGTCCGCATGCATCTTCCTCGATCGCAGTAACAGATAGGAGAACAGAGGGAGGCCGAAAAGAGCAAGGATATCGGCGTCCCAGGAAAAGTGCGCGCGGCGGATGCGCGTGAGAAAGACAACATATAAGAGGATGGCAAGAATTCCGGCAACGATGGCGGGGCGCTCGTGTCCGCGCAGAATGCTGGCAATGGTGATGGCGAGGCTGGCAATGATCAGCACAAATTCGAGGGACCGCAGCACGGCAAGGCGCACGGGTGAGGGGAACAAGAGCGCCAGGTTCTTGGTCCAGCCTTCGCGGAGTTGGGCGAAGCTGCGATACATGCGGGTGCGGACGGCGTCACCGCCGTAGCGGAAGAATATCTTTCTGCCGGAACGCTTCACGGCGCGAGCCAGAGCTACGTCTTCGAGAAGGCTTGCGGCGATGGTGGCGTGGCCGCCGACGGCATCGTAGGCTTCGCGCGTGATCAGGAGGTACTGGCCGTTGGCGGCTGCGGCGGGCGATTTGGGGTTGCTTACTTCTGAAGGGCGAAAGCTGGACGCCAACTCGGCGAAGATGACGGGCATGACGGACTTTTCCCAGAAGCTGTCGACTACTTGCTCCGGCGAATAGGAGAGCATGGCCGCGTGGTGACGCTTCGCTTCTTCCAGGCTGCGGGCGAGCGATCCGGAGAGGTGGACGGTGTCGGCGTCGGTGAAGAGCAGCCAATCGCCGCGCGCGATTTTCGATCCGGCGGTGGCGGCGTTGTTCTTGCCGGTGCTGCCTGGGGGGAGCGGGCCGGCTTCGATGACGCACATTTTCTCGCTAAAGAACGATGATGCGATGTCGCGGGTGCGATCGGTGGAGTGGTCGTCGACCACGATGATTTCGAAAGAAACTCCGGCTTGGGCGACGAGCGATTCCAGACACTTTCCCAGCGACACTTCTTCATTGCGCGCCGGGATGATTACCGACACGGCGGGCGGACGGGAGACTATATCTGTCGCAGGCATACGTCGAAGCCAGGAGTGCTGCAGTTTGATAAGGAAGCGAGCCAA
>PMXH01000338.1:0-3306 GCA_003165855.1 Acidobacteriaceae bacterium
TACAGCCGCGACTATCCCGAGGCGCTCGTCCTCTGGGAAGCCCAGTTCGGCGACTTCGTGAACGTCGCGCAAGCTATCATCGACCAGTTCATCTCCGCCGGAGAAGCCAAGTGGAATCTGCTCTCCGGCGTCGTCATGCTTCTCCCGCACGGTTACGAAGGCCAGGGACCGGAACACTCCAGCGCCCGCATCGAGCGCTTCCTGCAGCTCGCAGCGAAACACAACATCCAGATCGCGCAGCCCTCGAATGCCGCGCAGTATTTTCACCTGCTCCGCCGCCAGGCTCTGCGTCACTGGCGAAAGCCGCTGGTAGTCTTCACGCCGAAAAGCATGCTGCGCCATCCCGACGCCTCCTCGCCCATCGAAGACTTCACCCACAAGAATTTCCAGAATGTAATTCCAGACACCGAAATCGGCGACGCCGACCGTATCCTGGTCTGCACCGGAAAGATCGGCCACGAGCTCCAGGCCGAGCGCAAGAAGAGAAAAGACAACTCGACCGCCATCGTCTTTCTCGAACAGCTCTATCCCTTCCCGGAAAAAGAACTCATCGCCGAATTCGCCCGCCACGGCGAATCCGGCGACATCGTCTGGGTCCAGGAAGAGCCCGCCAACATGGGCGCGTTATTCAACATGCTCCCGCGCCTCCAGCGCATCGCCGGCGCCCGCCACGTGCTCTCCGTAAAACGCAGCTCCAGCGCCAGCCCCGCCACCGGCAGCGCCAAAGCCCACGAGGTAGAACAGAAGACGCTGCTGACGTTAGCCTTCACCACGAAGGGATAGGCAGGAAGTCGGTAGCCATAGATGATTCTTGTCATTCCGAACCGCTTCAGCGGTGAGGAATCTGCTGTCTGCTGGCACCAGCACAACGCATGTGTGGACGCCGCCTTGGCTGTCCTGCGAGGGAAAGGAGCCCGCGAATTAGCTTGGCCCGCACGGTTTGTATTGGATTGAGTTGACGATATCGATGGCTTCCTGAATCATCTTTTTTAGGGAGCGGTTATTGAAATTTGGAAGTTGATCGGGTTTTTTCGCTTGAAAGGTGAATGTATACGCTTTTTCGCCACACGCCCTACCCGACAAGTCGAAGAAGTATCCTCCTTCAGCCGTTGTAAAATATCCGCCGAACCAGCGGCGGATTGCTCCGTTTTCGTCGCCCCAGGCACGGGAGTCAATCTTGACGCCGCAATGCTCGCCAATCCCAGCCTTATTTGGGTTCGCAACCACGTTAGTGAACATCAAGACGCGGCTAGCAGGCTGCGGGTACTCAGACAAGTACAAACTGCAGTCCCATGCATCATCGGCACCGGGCCATGGAATGTTGAAAATTTCGATGAACCTCCCGCCCTCGATCCCGCTGGCATGTCCTGTGTTGTAGGCAAGACCTAAAATGTAAGCGTTTTTCCGGAGGATCAGCTTGCCCTCACCTTGGCTTACCGAATTGCCGAGAGAGTCGGCCGATCCCGTGTCTTTGACTTCGCTATCAGACAAAATTCGCCAGCCCGATGGAATCCGAACCTTAATCTCACGGTCTTCGTAGATTTTGGGTGAATTTTTAACAGTCGTAGAATCATGCGTCCTGGATTCGACAGATTGCGCGTGCGCACGAGTGAAGGACCCAGTTACTAAAAGGACCACTACCGCTGCTGCAATCGACGACAAGTGCATAAAAGCCTCAGCCACAGAAATCGGGAGATTTTTGGCTTCCTTTTCACCGCACGCTGGAGACCAAGCTATAGCCGGAGAATACAGGAATTCAACTAAGTGTTCTGTCTGCATAGCTCCACACTGCGTGTGTCTATCGACACGCGTACACGGGTCGATCAGTGGTGTACGCTTCCACCAGAAATGCATATCTCATAGCCACAAATGTTACCCTAATCCTCCGAATCGCCACCATGCCCCGCCGCCCCCAACCCCTCCGCGTCGCCATCGACACCGGCGGAACCTTCACCGACTGTGTCTGGATCGACCGCGGCGGCCTGCGTATGCTGAAAGTTTTCTCCACCCCCGCCGACCCCTCCCAAGCCATCGTCGAAGCCCTCAGCAAAATCGCCCACGAAGGCGAACTAGTCCTCCTCCACGGCACCACCGTCGGCACCAACACTCTGCTGGAACGCAAAGGCGCGCGCACCGCCCTGGTCACCACCGCCGGCTTCGAAGACGCCATCGAGATCGGCCGTCAAGCCCGCCCCAAGCTCTACGACTTCTTCTTCGACCGCGTCGAACCTCTCGTCCCCGCCGATCTCCGCTTCGGCATCGAAGAACGCACCGCCAGCGACGGCGAAATCCTGACTGCGCCCACGCCTGCGGACTTGCAATCGCTAGCCTTCCAAGTCAAAGCGAAGCAGCCCGCGTCTATCGCCATCTCGCTACTCTTCTCTTTCGCAAATCCGAAAAACGAGCAAGCAATCGCGGATGCCCTCAAGTCTCCGGGCGTTCCGCTCTCCATCTCCCACCAAATCCTTCCCGAATTCCGCGAATACGAGCGCACCTCAACCGTAGTCATCAACGCCTACCTCCAGCCGGTAATGCAGCGTTATCTCGAGAATCTGGAGCGCCGGGCAGAATCGCTCCGTCTAGAGCTGCCGGTGAAATACCGTGTAGAGCGGCGCTTCAGCGCCGCGAAAAGCGCTCACAAGAATGCTGGGGCTTTAGCCCCCGCGGTGCGAATCTTCGTAATGCAATCCAGCGGCGGCATCACCTCGCTNNACATCCACACCGTCGGCGCTGGCGGAGGCTCGCTCGCCCGCTTCGACGCCGCCGGCGTTCTTCGCGTCGGTCCCGAATCCGCTGGCGCCGATCCCGGCCCCATCTGCTATGGTCGCGGCACTCAGCCCACCGTCACCGACGCCAACCTCTTACTAGGCCGCCTGCAGCCCACACGCTTTCTCGGCGGCGACTTCACCCTCGATCTCGACCGCACCCGCCGCGTAACACGCGAGTGGTTGAAGAAACAGAAAAGTCCGCTCACTCTTGAAAAATTCGCCGCCGGAGTCCTCCGCGTGGTGAACGCCACGATGGAGAAAGCGATCCGCGTCGTCTCCATCGAGCGCGGACGCGATCCCCGCGACTTCGCCCTGGTCGCCTTCGGCGGCGCCGGAGGCCTGCATGCCTGCGCTCTCGCCGAGTCTCTCAGCATCCCGCGCGTAATCGTGCCTGCCCTGCCCGGCGCGCTCTCTGCGCTCGGCATTCTCGTCAGCGACGTAGTCAAGGACTACTCTCGCACCGTGCTGCGGCGCGTCGCTGACAAAATTCCGCATGCACGCCTGACGCAGGAATTCGCGGCGCTGGAAAAACAGGCCG